>JAUXEM010000302.1 GCA_030620515.1 Salinivirgaceae bacterium | reverse complement strand
TATTAAGCTTATTTAATTCCAATGAAAATTCAATAATAAATACATACAGCCAATTACATCCCTCAATAAAAGAATTCATACCTTTTAAAGAATTCCTTTCTAGAATTAATGAAATAAATAACAATAGTGCATCAGAAAAAACTTTTACGCAACGCTTTTACCATTGGTTCGATGCATTTAAAATAATTAAGTATTTAAACGAAGTACACCTAACTAACAAGCGCATTCCTATTATAGAAGCAGCTAAACAATTTTTAAATATATTAAACTTACAAAGTAATTCAAACGAAAGCCTAGCTAACTTATTAGGTGAATTTAAAAAACTAGAAATGGATAATTCAGTATCTTACCCAAATTGAGCGATTGTAAGTTTAACAAATCTTCGTTTCACTTTATTTGTGGTAAAACACAATTCCTAGGTCGGGGTTATACCTAAGTAAAGCGCTACTTTGCTACGCTCGAATCGCTCAACTTAGGTACTAATAATGCACCTATCCTGCTAAATTCATAAACTTTTCCAGAAAGTATTAATATATTGATTAGTACATTATAAAATGACATTTGCAAGTGTTTGTAATAATTACAGCGATTCGCTTTTAAATCTAAAAATATACCACTTGAAATTAGTTGGATGACAAAATAGTCATTCAATATAATATGTATGCAAAATAATTCATGTGCATTTTATAACCCTTGTCTACATATAATAAAATTTATTCATCTTATTTAATGATTATTAGAAAAAGAACTGTCCATAAGAAAAGTATGAATTTAACTTATATGTGAAGATAAAACAGCATTTTTATTAAGTTTTTTATAAATGTTTACTTGTAGTTTTGAATTAAATTAACATCAGTTTCAATTCTTTACATTTAAAATTTTTTTATGAAAAAACTTCTTACCCCCTTTATAATACTTGTATTATGTTTAGGGCTAACGTGTAAAATTTCCGCACAAAAAATAATCAGTTTTACAAACGATAGAACTACAAAAAGTAACCCATCAAAAAAAGTCATTGACAATGAAAATTTTGTTGAGATAGAATACAATATACCAAGTGCTATCTTAATAAAAAAAGAAGCAAATGGAAAAGAGTATAGCATTTTTAACATAAAAAGCTTTGGGCATGCTGGTGAATTAGGTAGCCCTATGTTACCATCACGAAATGATATAGTAGCATTACCCAATGTAAATATTGGTGTTAAAAATATTGTAATCCTTAATGCTGAATATATAGAATATTCAGGATATTTAATGCATCCAATGCTTAAACCAGCGTCAGATAGCAAAGGGGCGGCTGAACCTGAGTTTATCCTAAATCAGGAAGCCTATGATTTAAATGCATTTATGCCTGCAAAAATTGCAGAAGTAGCCGATGTACAGATTATGAAGGATGTCCCATTGGGATTTATTCAAATTAACCCTGTACAATATAACCCCGTTACTGGAATAATTAGGGTATATTCAAAATTCAAAATACGAATTGAATATACAGGAGCTTCAAAGGGTGTAAAAAATGTAGCAAATCAACATACAGAAAAATCTTTAAATGCTGTAAGAAGATTGGTTGTGAATCCTAATCTAATACCTAAAAGTTCAAAATCAAAAGCAGAAGCTTTTGACGGAAGGAAGGACTATATCATTATTACTCACGAAGCCTTTCTAAGCGCAGCAAAAAAACTAGCAAACTGGAAACGACAAATGGGTTTCTCTGTTGAGGTTGTTTCAAAAAACCGTTGGACATCAGAAATGGTTGATATGGAAATTAAAGACAGATATGAATCATGGACACCTAAACCAGAATATTTTGTTATTATTGGTGATCATGATGGTGAATATGCTGTTCCCGGAAAATTAATGACAGAGTTTAAGACATACACAACTCCTGCTTCAGAACCTTTTTGTAGCGACAATCCATATTCATGTATGGATGGTGCTAACGATTATATACCAGATATGGCCAGAGGACGTCTATCGGTAAGAACTACAGAACAGGCCAATATAGTTGTGGATAGGATAATTGATTATGAGAAGGCACCACCACAAGCATCATCATATTACAATACAACATTAAACTGTGCTTATTTCCAACATGCCAGTAATGGTTATGCAGAAAGGAGATTTTGCCAAACGAGCGAAGAAATAAGGAATCACATGTTAGAGCAGGAATACTCTGTTAACAGGGTGTATTCAACAAATGCTAAAGATCCAAAATACTGGAATAAAGGCTCCTATTCGAATGGTGAACCTATTCCTACCGAGTTGCATAAACCCAATTTCCCATGGGTTGGTGAAGGCGAAGGCGAAGATCAAATTATTGATGAATTTAATGCAGGACGTTTCCTTATTTTTCATAGAGATCATGGCTATACTGGTGGACGTGGATGGGCAGATCCATACTTTACCTTGGAAAGTATTGACAAACTAACAAATAAAGATAAACTACCCGTGGTTTTTAGTATTAATTGCCATACTGGCCAATTTATAGAAAACGAATGCTTTGCCGAAAAGTTACAGAGAAGCTCAAATGGGGGAGCTGTAGGAGTATTTGCCGCCGGACAATCTAGCTATAGTGGTAGTAACGATGCATTGGTATTAAACTTTTACGATGCTATTTGGCCAGGCGTTGTACTGAATTTTACTGGTAGTGGTGGCGAAAATGTTGCCTCTCCAGCTACTTCGGCAACCTATACTATGGGCAATGTTTTAAACTATGGTTTGGTGCGTATGAACGAAACTTGGCCAAGAGGAACAGAAATAAATGGACAATCAAGTTATCAATGTATGTTATATCATTATTTTGGTGATCCTGCAATGCAAATAAGGACTAAAGCCCCAAAAAATTTATCAGCAACCTTACCTTATTCTGTTTCATGTGATGCAACATCAATTTCCATTTCAAATTGCAATACTTCTAATGCCATTGTAACCCTTACTATGGGCGGAAAATTAATTGCAAAAGCCCAACTATCAAGTGGTTCGGGAACATTAAACTTTACTGCATTAGGCAACAACCCCAATGGGGCTGTTATAACAGTATCTGCAAGTAATTCAATTCCAAAAATACAATCTATTTCCATAACAGGAACATGCAATT
This sequence comes from Salinivirgaceae bacterium, assembly GCA_030620515.1. Taxonomy (GTDB): domain Bacteria; phylum Bacteroidota; class Bacteroidia; order Bacteroidales; family SZUA-534; genus JAUXEM01. The sequence goes on along the minus strand of JAUXEM010000302.1, from coordinate 55 downwards.
ACAAACCAGTTGCTGAATTTACTCCTAGTGCCTATACCACTATGAGCGAAGAACT
>JAUXEM010000141.1 GCA_030620515.1 Salinivirgaceae bacterium | reverse complement strand
TATTGTTTTAATATATATTTTGAGTAAGGTGTTAGGGTATTGCTTACTTTCCAGTTGTTCGTGTTGTTCTCACACTGGTATAAAAATGATAAATCCTCAGGCTCAAGCGGCCTAAGGATTATTATATCGGATTGTAGACTAAAATCCATTATTGAGGACTTTGTCTAAATTTGCTTTTCTCAACTACAAATGCATCGTAGTAGCCCCTATCAATAACATCTTGCAATGCCTGATTAGCCGACATACGACCAATAAATTCACCATAAATATATCGGTAATAACCATCCTCACCAAGAACAGATGTTACATCTTGTAGCCCTTTAAAATTATTAGATTCTACAGTCTTTTTTAAAGCGAATAACTGTACGGTATAAATCCGCTTATCGGTTGATGACATTTTTGATTTATAGAAATTACTAGATTTTTGCACCAATTCGTTATATTCTAAACTACTTATGATTTTAGCATCTGGAAAACCAGCATCAACCACCAAATTCATTAATTCTAATGCATCTGATTTATGTTTAAATTGCCCTACGGTATATAAATAGCCTCCTACCGATTGGAACATCCAAACATTGTTGATTGATTGACCCGATTGACCAAAGTAGGAAGGTTTAAGAACGGTTTCCGATTCCATCAACATTATAGTATAGGTAAGTGATTCTTTGTAAAGCAATTCATCGGGAACGTAAATATTCTCAATAGTAATTTTATCATCATTCGATTTAATTACCTTCATATCAACCCTTCGGTTCAGTTTTCTACCTTCAGGATTATCAGAGCCATCAGGATTTTCATTGATAGCTATAAAATTATCTTTACCAGCTGCTTTGGAGACAAATCGGTTGGCACTAATTCCAGTTTTACTAATATAGCTGACTACTGATCTGGATCGTTGCGCTGAAAGCTTCTTATTAAATTCATCGGTACCATGAGAATCGGAGTTACCAACTACCTCAATATACAAGGAGCTATTTTTTTGCATTAGCTGCGCTAGTTTCTCAATTTCAATTTGCGCCTCTTGGTTTAATGTAGCGCTATTGTAATCAAACAATACACTTTTAATTGAGTAATACTCACCTGTACTCACTTCAATAGGTACCATACTAAGGAATGTTAACACTTCAGCCGTTTGCTGATCTTCGCTAATATAAATTATTTTCTCGGCAGGTTCATATCCATTGCCAAAGGCTTTTACTTTATAAGAACCATGTTTTATTTTGGTAGTAAATTCACCCGTTGAAACATCGGGACTTAAAGCAGCAACAACCTCGCCATCTGTTTTAGTAACATGAATATAAAATGAACTATTTATGTCTTTATTGTCATCTAAGGTTAAACGACCTTTTAACTCATACTCCGATGGAACTACTATAGTTGTTACAACAGGCGTAGTAATTTCTTCTGAAGTTACTGGTATTTCGGTCTCCTCTCCATTGTTCGAATCAATAACTATTAAATCATCTGTAGTTTCTGTAACAACTTCAATTACACGTTCTGTTTCAGGAAACTCAATTCTAAATATCTTAGTCTCAATTCCACCCTCAGGCAAACGTGCCATATAAGCGGCAGTACCATCACCAATTGGCAAGTAAAATAAATCGTCGGCAGTGGAATTTACCGGATATCCAAGATTTTGTGGTTGTGACCAATCGCCGTTTTCATTGCGTACAGATTTAAATATATCGTAGCCACCCATACTATTATGCGCCTCCGATGCAAAGTATAGTGTTTTACCATCTTCTGCCAAAAATGGGGTCTCTTCTTCAAATACAGTATTTATTACATCTCCAAGGTTAGTAGGAACCCCCCATCTCCCTTTCTTATCTTTTAAGGCCATGTATATATCTTTACCACCAATACCACCGTCAATATCGCTAACAAAATAGATTGTATTCCCATCTTTAGATAAAGATGCATGCGTTTCGTTCTCTCTGGAATTAATATTCTTTCCTAATTTTTTGGCTACTCCCCACCTACTACCTTGTTTTTCAGCTATATAAATATTTCCATTTCCATAATCATCGCGGTACAACAACATTTGGCTCCCGTCATAAGACAGAGCTAGGGAAGAAAAATATCCATCTGATTCTATATCAAAAGTTATATCTTTTGGCTTCGACCAATCGGGTCCATCAGCCTTAGTGAAATATATTATCTCAAAAAAGCTTTCTTCTTGGGTATATGGGTCTTTTACTTCTTGATAAGCAGTAAATGCTGCAACTTTACCATCTCCAGAAATAGCAGGTTTGTAATTTCTACCATCTTCATTAAATAGTACCAATTCTTGGGAAAAATTTACAGGATTCTGTATAAATTGTTTTGCTGTTTCACACGATTTAATTTGCAGGTCAACGAATTCATGATAATATACATCGGATGCCGACAAGCTTGACTTATATTTTGCATATGCCTCAATCGATTTGTCAAATATATTATTTACACGGTATGCTTTAGCTAAATAAAACCATGCTTCTTCGGGTGCACTTTCTTCTTTATAATTTCCTTCTTTATAATTTGCCGAAACATTTTGAGTTGCTTTCTCTAAATATGGAATTGCTTGTTCTATTTGTCCTGGCATATTTATATAACACATCCCAACGCTAAAATACACATTAGAATTTTTCCAACCCTCTTCCATTAATTCAATATACTTAGGCAATGCCAAATCGTATTCTTCATACAATAAGTGTTCTTCTGCTGTTAAAAATAATTCTTTAACAACTTTAATATCTTGTGCAGAACTAGAAATTGCTAACGCAACAAAAAATAATAAAAAAAGTAACCTATTCATATATCAATAGTTATAATTTAACATAATCAAAATATACTAATTTGATTTTCGACGTAATACCAAAAAACCAAAGATAGTAACCACTAATAAACCTAAAAGGTAATAAATTATTCTCGATTTTTTCTCAGAATTACTATTTATGCTAAATTTCTTATATTTCGTTTTCTTTTCTACTTTATCATTTTGCCTTACTTCTAATTCAATTTCAGATTCTGAGGACTCAATTAGATCATTTGCATCTGTCCGCATTTCTTCATTCACTTGGTTTATTTTACCCCCTTCTGCACTTCCCTCTGCATAAGCACTTCCATCTTTATTTTCATCAACGGAGTCCATTGCTAATTTACTAATTCCTGATATTGAATTTACAAAGCCTTCTTCTGTTAAAAACCCAGTATCCAAATTATCGCTTTTATTTGAATCTAAATCAGAAGTGTTTACCAGTATAGGTATATGCTCTTTTGGATATTTACCTCCAATAATAATGTCGTCAAACTGAACCACCATACCAGATTGATCATAAGCAAATTCAGGTACTCTAATTATTTTTTCAAAATTGTCATAATTAGATGATTCAAAAAATACTTTATATACTTTCCCACGAGGCAAAATGGCTAAAAACTTTTTTTCTTCAACATTTGGCGTATATATTCCAATTAACTCATCATCCATACTACTAATAGTAACGATACCATCTTGTAACAAATTACCTGATTTCACGTGTGCAATTCCTGAAATTACTGTTTGATTTCTGACATGAGCTTCTGATAAGTCTATCTGAAAAATATCAAAGTAGCCTAAACTATTGTTTGTATACGATGCATAATAGGCTCTACGTCCATCAACAGAGGGTACATAATAAACATCATCATCTGCTGTATTAATTGGATACCCAATATTCTCTGGTTTAAGCCATTTATCTTCATCCTCATTTATATAGCTAACAAATATATCGAACCCTCCCATTGAGTTATGACCTACTGATGCAAAATACAAAGAAGTTCCATCTGGATGTAAGTTTGGTCCCTCTTCATCATAAGGGGTATTTATGTCGGGACCTAGATTTTGGGCTCTACTCCAATTTCCATTGGGTAGTTTTCTCACTCTATAAATATCGAGACCACCAAAACCACCTTTGCGGTCTGATGTAAAATATATTTCAGACTGATCAAAAGACATTGAAGCATGTGTTTCTCGATACTTGCTATTTACGCTTGCAGGTAAAGGTTCAGGTATTCCCCAACCATCGCTAGTCTTTGTGCTTATATATATGTTACCGTTCCCTGCATCGTCGCGGTAAATTAACAATTTTGATCCATCAAAAGACAAACCAATTGAAGCCTCATGTCCAGATGTATTTATATTGCCACTAATACGTTCTGCCTGAGCAAACTGCTTACCATTTAATTCGCTTATAAAAATATCTTCAAAATATTGCCCATCATCCGTTTTTCTATTTCCAGTATTTCCTTCTCTTTTCGATGTAAAAATAAGTAAACTCTCATCTCCTGAAATAACTGGACTATGTTCGGTAAATTTAGAATTTATTTGTTTTCCTAAATTCGATACTGTCATTTCCACAGGCGATTTCATAAGTAATCGAGCATATTGACAAGAAGCTAGTTCATGATCTATTTTATCAAGAAAAGCTTTTTCTTCTATTGGAACTAGCTTTTTTAATTCGAAAAGAGTTTTTTCAGCATCATCTATTCTATAATTAACATGATAGGCTTTCCCAAGATAAAAAAGTGTCTCAATTGGAGCATTTACTTCTTTATTGCTATTTATATCATATTCAACAGATAAATTTTTTGAAGCAAATTCAAGGTAAGGTATAGCTTTAGCTTTTTCAGTAGCCGTATTCAAATAGCAAAATCCTATTTTAAAATTAAGATTTGCATTATTTGGAGACTCTTCTAATAGCTTTTGAAAAACATCTAGTGCCTTATGAAAATTACCAAATTCCATTAAATCCTCAGCCTCACTATACTTGATTGGGTTTATTTGAGCACTCAAATGCCCACTACAAATTCCAAAAACTATCATGCACAAAACAACGTAATTTCTTATCATACAGCAACTTAAAAGTTAATTAACACGATTGTGATCAATTAGCAAGTTAACAAATTCACTTACACTATCAAAATGAGAATACTATTTTGCTTTTTTGAAATAAAAAAACCGCATAAAATGATTCCAAAAACTATAATTAGCCTGTCTACAAAGTCATTGTTTTATTAAAAAAATATTTTTTTCATTTTTAATAATCACAGTCAGCAGTCGGTAGTAAATTCAGTTATAATACAGGCTGCCTAAATAGGTCAGGCGGGCTTTCACTAAATGTAAAAATATTAACAAATAAGAAATATCTTAAAAAAAGTTATGGGCAGACTATAATCACACTTCTCTTTTTTGATTAAAATTTTCAAGAATATCTGCCACTTTTTTTAAAAACATTCCTCCTAAAGAACCATCTACTACTCTATGATCGTATGAAATAGAAAGAATCATTTGGCTCCTAATACCTATTAAATCACCATTCTCAGTTTCTATCACAGCGGGTCGTTTCTTGATAGCACCAATAGCTAATATTGCAACCTCAGGCTGATTAATAATTGGTGTTCCCGATAAATTTCCAAAAGAACCAACATTAGTTATAGTAAAAGTTCCACTTTGAATATCATCTGGTTTAAGTTTTTTAGTTCTTGCTCGTTGCGACAAATCATTCACTTGAGTAGCTAATCCTGAAAGACTTAAACTATCGGCATTTTTAATTACCGGAACAATTAAATTTCCATCGGGTAATGCTGTTGCCATTCCAATATTTACATTGTTTTTCTTGTGAATTTGCTTATTCACAACCGAAACATTTATTAATGGGTATTCTCTTATAGCTAGTGCAACCGCTTCGATAAATATTGGTGTGAAAGTTAGTTTTTGTCCATATTTTTTTTGGAAAGATGCTTTATTTTGATCGCGCCATTTTACAATTGATGTAACATCTACTTCGTGAAATGAAGTTACATGTGGTGCAACTTGCTTCGATTTTACCATATTCTCAGCAATCATGGAACGCATTCGCGACATTTCAATTATCTCTACCGATTCTGAACTATTTACAATATGAGTGTCAGGCTTAACAGCTTTAACATTTGAACTAACAGATACATTTATATAGCGTAAAACATCGTCTTTAGTAATTCTACCGTTAATGCCAGTCCCTACTAATTCATTAAGTTCATTTATAGAAATTTCTTCTTTATCGGCAATACGGCGCACAAGTGGAGACAAAAATTGTCCATTAGCAAGCTTAAAAGGAATAGATGGTTTTTGTGAATCGTAATTAAGTTCTACTTTTTCTGTTTGATATTCGGCAGACTCAGCCTTAGTATCTACTGATATAATACCTTCTTGTACTGATTCTTCATTATTTTCTACATCTGCTTGAATAACTAATAGATCTTGTCCAACCTTAGCAACCTCATCTGCCTGAACTAAAATTTCTTTTATTAGACCTGAAATAGGTGCCGGGACTTCCGAATCTACTTTATCTGTAGCTATTTCCACTAACGAATCATCCTCTTTAACTTTATCTCCCACACTAACCATCCATTGCGTAATAGTTGCCTCGAACACCCCTTCTCCCATAGCCGGAAGTTTTACTTTAATCAATCTCATTTACATACATAGCTTTATTGGGCAAATAAAATCGCCCTTCTATTTAACATTGCTTAGCTGTTATAACAACAATGAATAGCTTATGTTCTGAGGAAATCGCTTTTAAAAATGTCGTCATGTCCATCTATGATGACAATTTTTTTAGGCTTTCATCTTTTAATCGTTATATCTATATTTTAGAAACTAGACCAACTTGCGGCAGGTAGGCGCAGAAAATGGTATTTATAGACAGGTGCTACCTAGGGATTTATAGGTGGATAAAATTATGGATAGCTCACTACTTATTCGAAAATCTTTGGCATATAAAAGGTTTAACTTCTCAATCTGTTCTGAGGTTTCTTTCTCCTTATCTTTTGCAGTAACTAGGCTTGTAATCCCTTTTTTAATAGAGGGTAAATTAAAAGTATTAATATCGGATCTAAAATAAAACCCTACCCATGATTTTAGGCCAAAAATAACTGAAAAAATATTCTGAAGTAAGCCAAAAGGTTTAGCGATTACAAATAATGCGATTGGAAATATAATTATCATCAATATAGAAAATACCAAATCAAATAATCTTTTTATTCGAATATTTAGAGGCTTAGTAATATTATTAAAATCAACAGTATATAAATCGCCTGCTGTATCAATGGAATTGCTTCCAATTATAGAAAGGCTTTCTGGAGGTGCTATTTTGTAACTAACTTGCTGCCCTTCTAATCTAAGCATTTCCTGAATAATCTGCTGAGCAGTTAAATCAGTTGCACAAAAAATAATTTCATCTACTTTATTTACTCTAATTATATCTTTTAGCTGATTTAGAGAACCAATATACTCATCGGTAACCGAATCGTTTTTAGGGCTAATAAGCCCAACATATTCAAATTCGGGTAATGATTGATTTAGGATTTCTAATACCCGATATGCTTCAGTAGGTTTACCAACTAAAGTAATGCGATTCTTTTTCCCGACATCGAATTTATAAGAAGATATACCAGCAATATGCAAACCTAAGCGAATAAAATTCATTCCTATTAATGCCCATACAGCACCCAGCAGAATCATTGCTCTAGAGAATCGCAAATGCTCAGGCAACAATGCATATATAATTAGTATTATTCCTGTACCTACTATTAAGCCTCTCGATATTTTAAATATTTTTATGGGTTTTTCGTATCCCCCTGATAACCAAACCACACTTATCCATAAAAGGATATACATTGGTACAACAAACAAATAATACTCGGGTGGAAAATGTCCCTTATCGGCAAATTGCAAAGCTTCCCATTTTGGTGCAATTACCCAGAAGCCGAGAAAAACTACAATTGCATCTAATACGGGTAAAAAAACACTTTTAAATGCTTGGCTAAAAATGGCTACTAAAGCTCTAAAATATATTGCCAAATTAATAAAGAAAGAAAATAGCTTTGCATTTTTTGCGCTAAAGTGTTTGCGGGCAAAAATTATCATGGCGTTGTAAAACACTTTCACATAATTTATACTACCCTTCTTTGTACTTTCACCTTTGTAATGAATTATAGTAGTGTCAGGGTAATAATAATTTTTATATCCACCTAAAATAATTCTGTACGATAAATCAATGTCTTCACCGTACATAAAGAACTCTTCATCTAACAAACCAACCTTATCGAGGGTTTCTTTACGCATGAGCATAAATGCCCCAGCCAATATTTCTATTTCGTGGGTTTGGTCATTATCAAGAAAACCCAAATGATATTTAGCAAATCGTTTTGAACGAGGAAATAACTTTGATAAACCAAATATTTTATAAAATGAAACCATTGGTGTTGGCAAGCCCCTTTTACTCTCAGGTAAAAATGAACCTTTCCCATCAATCATCTTAACCCCTAGCCCACCAGCATCAGAATGATTATCCATGAATGAAACTACTTTATCGAAAGTATCTTCTTCAACTACTGTATCGGGATTTAAAAGTAAAACATACTCACCTTTCGATACACGAATAGCCTGATTATTGGCTTTTGAAAAACCAACATTCACCTTGTTTTCAATAAAATATAGATTTGGGAATTTCTCGTGCACCATAGCGCAAGAACCATCTACCGAATTATTATCTACCACAAATATTTCAGCTTCCAAATTATTAATAGCCTTATACACGGAATGCAAGCATTGTTCAAGAAAATACTTAACATTATAGTTTACTATTATAATGGATAACTTCATTTGCTTTTATTTGTGAACGAAAATAGAAATAAACATTGAACATTTATTGCTTTTAAATGACTAAATAATATTTAAGTACTTAAGTCCAATGTAGAAATTAGATTACATAACTGTTAGTTGCTGGATACTGGTTGCTGGTTGTTGGTATAAATTCAAAGTTGTAAATCTACCAATTTTCCGGGCTCTGTTCTCCCTTTTCACTTGCCACCTTACTACCCTTCAACCGGTCTTCGTTTCTCATTCTAAAATGTAAAATTCCCAGTAGTTCTTATCTGATATTTTACAATCTGATCTTCAAAAATTGGTTCTAAAATACCTATGGCAATAAAATTAGCCAATATATTCTCCGTTTTACTAGTTGACACTGCTCCTATTCTCGCTGCTTTTGAAAAAGTTATTTCCCCATTTTCTTCAACATAAGTTAACACTCGTTTCTCGGCATCCGTATATTTTAGGTAAACTCCTTTAGGTTGTGCCTGTCGCTCCCACACCTTAATAATTACCTTATTTGCTATTTTATTTTCGTCGTTAACACGAACATAAGCCGTTTTTTTATTTTCTTTTTCCGGTACATAATGTGGTTTTTGTGCACTTGGTTCAACTATTACCTCAACCACACTTTTTCCATCTACTTTATAATTTTGGGTAGTAAAACACACTTCGGGCTTTGTGTATAAATGCGCAGCTGTTTCAACCATGTAAGCCTCCTCCGCTGACCTTACACCAACAATAACACCATTATCTTTCACTCCTACCAAAAGCCTGCCACCATCGGTATTAGCAAATGCTACTAGCGAACGAGCAATTTTTCTGGTATCGCTAATTTCAAACTTAAAGTCTAATAGCTGATGCTCTCCCTCTGCAATTAAACGCTTAATATATTCACTCACCCTAAAATAGTTTTATTAAAGATGCTTTAGTAGTCTTTATTGAACGACAAAAATAAAAAGATATTTTTACTACATGAATCTTAACCAGAAAAAATCGGAAATTAAACATTGTTAAACTTTTCTTTAGCTTTTAAATAAAACATTTTAAATTTGACCGATTGATTTTAAAATTATGGAGTATATGTCTAAAAAAAGCTTTATTAATATATCTTTTGCAAAACGCACATTTTTATTTATTGGTTTGATAAGCATAATAATTATTGGATGTAAACCATCTA
>JAUXEM010000036.1 GCA_030620515.1 Salinivirgaceae bacterium | reverse complement strand
GAATTGTGTTTTACCACAAATCAAGTGAAACGAAGATTTGTTAAACTTACAATTGCTCAGTCGATTGAGCTAATTAGCGATAGCTAATCGCTCAATTTGGGTAGTATTCACCTATACGCAAGTCGCAGTACGACAATGTTGAATATTCGAGTCTTAATGTGCTTTAGCTTCTTTTAAGCCAATTAAGTAACGCTGCTACAATAGTTTTTGTTTACAGGATAGTAGAAATTTTATTTGCCGATATGAGGATTCAGAATGCATTGTAATACATGAGTCTGTATATATTTACAGATTTTTATATTTGTTTGAAAAAAGATGATATATTTTCATCTTTAATTAATCCAATCTTTTTTCTTAGCCTGTACCTGTTTTTGTCGACACTATCGGGTGAAATATCAAATATAACAGCTATTTGCTTTGAAGTAAGGTCTATACGTAGTAACGTTGCTAATTGTTTTTCCTTATCGGTAAGGTCAGGGAATGATTTGTCAAGCTTGCTATAAAATTCTTCAGAAAGTTCTCTTAACGTATCCCGAAACTCTTCAATATCCTTAGAAATAGCAATTTTAAAAATTAAAGAATTAATTATTTCATCTACAACTTCAACATTATTACTCTCTGCCTTCAATTTTTTTTGCAAAATAATTAATTGCTTCCTGAAATCCATTATTAGATTATTCTTTTGTAAAATATACATTGCAAGATTAGACAGGTCGTTATTCTTTGATTTCAGGCTTGCATTAATATTTTTTATTTTTTCTATTTTTCGATAAATAACAACAGCAGTTATTATTATTAATAGAAAAATACTTAAAAGCAAAATATAAATCTGCAATTTATTTATTTTTAACTGTTTTGAATTTTCTGCAATTTCATATTCTTGGTTTTTAATGTTTTGCTCAAATGCAAATTGCCTCTCTAATTCTAGAACCTTGTTGCTAATTGTTATGCTAAACAAACTGTCTTTAATATGCAAATATTCAGTGAGCTCATTATAAGCTTTTTTATAATTTTCCCTATTATAATAAACATTAGAAAGCAAATAAAGAACTTCTTTTTTTTCATTTAGTAATGAGTGTTTTTTGGTAATACTCATGGCCTTAGATAAATAATGGTAAGCTGAATCGGCTTGTTGTAGGTTAAGAAATACAGTGCTAATGTTTATATAAATGAGGGCTAACCCCTTTGGGTCTTTAGATTTGAGCATTAAATTCAATGATTTTTGGTAATAGTCTTTTGCCAATAATGACTCTTGGTTCTCCATAAATATAATTCCAATATTCATGCTTGCATAGCCCATACCCTTGCTTCTATTTATTTTTTTGTTCATCTCAAAAGCTTTTTCATAGTAGTGCAATGCTATACTGTCATTGCCTTGGGCTTTATAGGTAATACCAATATTATTTGAAGTAAAAGCAAGCCCTTCATAATAATTTATATCCATAAATATATTATAAGCTTTTTCATAATATTCAAGAGATTTTTCATATTCTCCTATGTCATTATATATATGCCCTATATAATTATATACATTACCAATACTATTCTGATCTGAAGTTTTATCATAGAGTTCTAAAGCTTTAAAATAATTTTTCAAAGCATTTATATTATCACACCCATAGCGGTATATAGTTCCTAAGATATCATAAGTACAGGCTATTCCGTATGAATAATTTAGCTTAGTAGCAAGTGCCAACGCTTCTTTATTAAATTTGAGGGCTTTTATGGCATTAATAGTGCGATATTCCCACGAAATACTATTCAATGTATTTACCTTGTTAGTATCATTTTTAACACTGGCTAATTCAAGGTACAAGCTATCTAAACCATTTTGAGAATATCCATTAGTAGTAATAAAAAAAGTTATAATTAGTACCTTTATAGCTCTAAAAATCATAATTTTCGTTATTAAATAGTATTTTTCCTTATTAGTACAACATACTGTAAACAATGGCTCGTTATGCTTTATAATATACTTATAAACAAGTTAATGCGAAGCTAACAAATGCTAATATATTTACCTAAATACAATTTTACCTACTTGCCGTAAACTGATTTAATTATTTAAATAGCGTAAGTTTTAAAAATATGCAGCACCCTAAAACTCACAAATAATTTTAAAACACATTAAATTACTTTACAATATCAGCAATAGCTTTTTCAATTCTTTTAACTGTTTCTTCTTGTCCAACAATTTCAATTATTTCGAACAAGTCGGGTCCTTTTCCTGCACCAACAACAGATAAACGTAAAGCATTCATAACAGCACCAAAGCCTATTTCTTTTGCTTCAATATAAGCCACAACCTCCGCTTTGGCATTAACTGCATTAAAGTCTTTTACATTTGCAATAATATCTTTTACATCAGCCATAATGGCTGGTGTATTCTCTTTCCATTGTTTTTTTACCATCTTAGCATCGTAAGATTCAGGCGCTGTAAAGAAAAATGCAGATTGCTCCCAAAAGTCTTTGGCAAAATTGGCACGTTCTTTAATCATACCAATTACCTTTTGAATAATATCATCGGTTGTGGTAAGCCCTTTTTCTGCTAATATTGGTTTAAATAACTCCGCTAAATCGGCATTGCTTTTTTGTACCATATATTGATGGTTAAACCATTCTGCCTTTTTAGGATCGAATTTAGAACCTGATTTAGTTACTCGTTCCAAGCTAAATTGTGAAATAAGATCTTCCATAGTAAATATCTCTTGCTCCGTTCCCGGATTCCATCCCAAAAGAGCTAAAAGATTTACAAAAGCATCGGCAAAATAACCTTCTTCGCGGTACCCAGTGGCAGTATCTCCATTTGGAGCTTTCCAAAACAGTGGAAATACTGGGAACCCTAGTTTATCGCCATCTCGTTTACTTAATTTTCCATTACCTGTTGGCTTAAGTAATAATGGTAAATGCGCAAATTCTGGCATAGTATCCTTCCAACCTAATGCCATATATAGTAAAACATGCAAAGGCAACGATGGTAACCATTCCTCTCCACGAATTACATGCGATATTTCCATTAAATGATCGTCAACAATATTAGCTAAATGGTAAGTTGGTAAACCATCTGATTTAAATAAAACTTTATCGTCGAGCGTAGAGGTTTGCACTTTTACTTCGCCACGAATAATATCATGCATTACAACCTCATCGTTTTCGGGCATTCTAAAACGAATAACATAAGGTTCTCCACTATCAATTCTTTGCTTTACCTCATCGACAGAAAGAGCCAGAGAGTTTTTTAAATTAGTACGAGTAGCCGGATTGTAAGTAAAGGTTTCTTTCTTTTCTTCGGCAGCTTTTCTATATCCATCAAGTTCTTCGGCTGTATCAAAAGCATAATAAGCATTGTTACTTTCAATTAACTCAGCAGCATATTTTTGGTAAATTGCTTTTCGCTCCGATTGTTTGTAGGGTCCAAAATCGCCACCTTCACGAATTCCTTCATCTACTTTTATACCACACCATTCAAGACTTTTCATAATGTATTCTTCGGCTCCGGGCACAAATCTTGTTTGGTCGGTATCTTCAATTCTTAAAAGAAAATCGCCACCATGTTTTTTAGCAAATAAGTAGTTATACAAAGCGGTTCGCACACCACCCATATGTAAAGGTCCAGTAGGACTTGGCGCAAAACGTACGCGTACTTTTCTATCCGTCATATCCGTTTAATTTTTTGCAAAGATAAAATATAGTACCATAATACCGCATGCCCTACGAGGGTTTGTTTATAATCAGATAGTTAGAATATTGGTTTAAGTGAACCTTAGTAGGGCTAAATCTCTATAATTAAATAGTTTATAAAACGATTTATGTATATGAGATAGTATTAGAAATTATAAAGATGAGAATGAAAATGGTTAATAGCTTTTTACACCTATGAGAATTCAATATCTAAAAAAGGCGGGTAAAACCAAATATATAGCTCGGCTACATTTCGACAAGCTCAGTGGAATACGCTTGCTATCAGTTCAACTATATAATTTCAGTTCACTATCCCTGCCCTGCGATCAGCCTGCCTGCTGCAGGCAGGACAGGGTTGCAAAAATTAAAATCTCACTGATTTAGCTCTTGTTGTACTTTCTTTGTTAAAGATTTAACCACCAAATTATAGCTATCGTCAATCCATTGCATAATTAAATTTTGAGGTATTGAGCCATCAATATAAATGGTATTCCAATGCTTTTTGCTCATATGATAACCAGCAATTACTGTACTGTATTCTTCACGTAGTGCAATTGCTGTTTCGGGGTCGCATTTTAGGTTCACGCTAAAATCTTTATCTAAACTTGTAAGGGCAAACATTTTACCCATTACCTTAAAAACCAAAGTTACTTCATCAAAAGGAAACGCTTCATCCGTTCCTTTTTTTGAAAGACAGTATTCACGTAATTCTTCAATATTCATCTAGTAAACCTGCACTAAAGAAAGATGTATAAATTTCGGTAAATATATCTACTCCATTCTGAATAATATCATCGGGGAAATTATAATCGGCATTATGCAATTTCGGAGCATCTTCACCAGCACCTAAGCCAAACATAACCGATTTGTACTTCAATGCAAAATTGGCAAAATCTTCAGCCCAAGGGAATGGCTTTACAACTTTTACAACTGGTATATTTATTTGCTTCGCGGCCTCCTTTACCTTCTGGTTAAGCGAAGTATTGTTTATCATTGCAGGATAAATATCTGTAGAACTAATTTCAGCTCTAAGATTTTCACCATTGCTAATTAAATGAATCATGCTTTTTGCCTGTTCCATAAGTACCTGCATATCCTCGTCGTTAAGCGAACGAAGTGTAATTAGAATTTCAGCATTTCCGGGGGTAGTTCCAAAGGTTCTTTCTCCTAATCTAGCATGTACAACTGTAGCCAAAACAAACTCGCTAAACAAATTTTCTTTTGCTGGGAGTTTTGTTATTCTCTCAATAATTTTTGCCATTGCAATAGCCGGACTTATTCCTTTGTCAGGTTCAGCAGCATGCGATGTTTTGCCTTTTAGCTTTACGGTTAAGCCCTGCGATGCTGCAGAAAAAGTTCCATTCTTAAGCAGAATAGACCCTTTAGCATACCCTGGTATGTTATGCAAAGCAAAACACAAATCAGGCTCAATTCTATGAAAATTAGCATCATTAAGAACGGCTAACGCACCCTCACCAGTTTCTTCAGAGGGTTGAAAAAGCAAAACCACCCGACCCACTTTTGGTCTATTTTTACTAATTTCTTGTGCAACACCAACCAAAATAGCCATATGACCATCGTGCCCGCATTGATGCGCAACATTCTCAGTTTTTGAGCTATAATCAAAATCATTACTTTCAATAATTGGTAGCGCATCCATATCTGCCCTAAACAATATAGTCGGGCCCTCTTCTTTTCCTCTAAAAACAAAAGCTACTCCAAAACCACCAAGTCCATCAATAATATCATCGGGTTGATATTTTATTATAGTTCGCTTCAGGGCTTCAGCAGTATATTCTTCATAGCCTGACAACTCAGGATTCTGATGTAAGGTTTGTCTAAAATTAATCAGGTGTTTTATATCAGATTTCACTTTGCTAACTGTTTCCATAATCTGCTATTTTTAATGCATCTTTGTTGCATACATAAACAAAGGTAAAACACTTTATTTAAATGGCACCCAAAAAATTAATGGTTTACGGCATAGTTATTTTGGCTATGGTATTTTGGAGCATGACATATGTCTGGTACAAAATTGTATTTAAAGAACTTACTCCTATTACAGTAATGACTATTCGATTAACTTTTTCTGCAATCTTTTTATTATTATTTTCAATATTTACAAACCGATTATCTTTTCCTAATAAAAAAGATTTTTTGTGGTTTTTGCTCTTAGCCTTTTTTCAACCTTTCCTATATTTTTTAGGTGAAAGCCATGGGGCAAACCTTGTTTCTCCAACTATTTCAGCAGTTATTATATCAACAATTCCAGTATTTACACCCTTTGCTACCTATCTGTTTTATGGCGAGAAAATATCTGTTTTTAATGTAATGGGAATATTCCTGTCTTTTTTAGGAGTAATGCTGGTTTTATTTGGAAAAGAGCTTCATTTTTATGGTTCAACTTATGGTATAATTCTATTATTTGGTGCAGTGCTATCAGCACTTGGTTATGCTGTTATAATTGTTAAACTCACAAACAAATACAACTCCTTTACCATAATTAGTTGGCAAAACTTATTGGGCGCTATATTTTTCTTACCCTTATTTTTCATAGCAGACTGGACAAACTTTACCCAAGCTAATTTTACAAAAGAGATTATTGTGAATCTCATTTATCTTGCATTATTTGGCTCAACAATTGCCTATGTGTTTTTCACTTATTCAATAAAGCATTTAGGTATAGTTCGAGCAAGCATGTTCACTAATATTATTCCTGTATTTACAACCATATTTGCTTTTCTTGTATTAGGAAGCAAAATAGATCTTTTAAAAGGCATTGGAATAGGTATAGTTTTGGGTGGGCTATATCTGTCGCAATTAAAAGCTAGTAAAAAATAGAATATTACTAAATTTGCAAAAACTTAATAAAACATATGATCGAAATAACTTTTAATAGTCTTGATAAGATAGGACGAGCTGCTCAAGAATTCTTTCAAAAAATTGAAAATAAAAAACTAATTGCCTTTTATGGCGAAATGGGTGCTGGTAAAACCACATTTATTAAACAATTGTGCAAAATTTTAAAGGTTACTGACACTGTTGCCAGTCCAACATTTTCAATTATTAACGAATACCTAACTGAAGACAATGACAAAGTTTACCATTTTGATTTTTACCGCATTAAAGAAATTGAAGAAGTTTATAATTTAGGTTATGAAGATTATTTTTACTCTGAAAACTATTGCTTTCTGGAATGGCCTGAATTGGTTGAAGAATTACTTCCAGATCATATTTTACGAGTAAATATTAAAGTATTGGAAGACGAATCTCGATCTATTACCTTTAAAATATAGCTAAACAGTCTTACCTTTTTGAATTTATTCCTATTTTGAACTAACTTCGTGAAGAAAAATTTAAAGCTCGCTTTATAATGAATAGTTCAGATGGTTCAGGTTTCCCCTTAAAAAAAGAGAATTTATTACCTCAGGAAGAAATATTGGAAATAGGTAATAAAAAAAGAATGCTCCGCATTGGTGTAGCAAAAGAATCGCTTGCCGATGAAAATCGCGTAGCACTAGCACCGCACGCGGTAGAGCTATTAATTAACAACGGACATGAAGTGTTAGTTGAAAATAATGCTGGCACAAAGGCGAACTTTACCAATGTAATGTATAGCGATGTAGGTGGTACTATTGTACGCAATAAACCTGACATTTATTCTTGCGATATAATTGCGAAAGTAGCTTCGTTAAACGATGAAGAATTCTCAATGCTGAAAGGGAAACAGGTATTATTTAGCTCTTTTCAAATAGGAACACAAAGCAAGGCTTACGTTGAAAAACTTCTTAAAAAGAAGATTACTACTGTAGGTTATGAATTTTTTATGGACCGAAGAAAAGAACTTTTCCCTGTGGTTCAAAGTATGAGCGAAATATCTGGCACTACCTCAATATTAATAGCTGCTGAATATTTAAGTAATACCAATAATGGAAAAGGAGAAATGTTAGGAGGAATTAGTGGGATAAGTCCAACCGATATAGTAATTTTAGGTGCTGATACTGCTGCTGAATACGCGACAAGAACTGCTCTTGGACTTGGAGCAACCGTTAAAGTATTTGACTGTTCTGTTCATAGATTAAGAGCTCTCCAAGAGAGGCTGGGTTATCGTATTTTTACATCAATTTTACAACCCCGCATATTAACAAAAGCACTTAAATATGCTGATGTAGTAATTGGAGCTATTCCACCCGAAAAAGAAATGCAAACATTTGTTGTAAGCGAAGATGCCGTAAAACAAATGAAACCATATTCAGTAATCGTTGATTTACAGATTGACCAAGGTGGATGCTTTGAGACTTCAGAGGTTACCAGCTTTAAAAACCCAGTATATAGAAAACATGGTGTAATACATTATTGCGTGCCTAATATTCCATCAAGAGTTGCTAGAACAGCATCTTATGCACTTAGCAATATTTTAGGTCAATTAATAATTGAAATGGGTATTTGTGGTGGAATAAATCAACTCTTGCGCCAGCACGATGGATTAAGAACGGGAATATATACATACAACGGAATACTAACTAAGGAAAGTATTGGTAACAAATTCAACCTTCCGTCAAGAGATATTAACCTACTAATGGCTGCTTTTTAATAAACCATTTCACATATTTATTGTTTATGCATATAAATTATTAAATGTATTGCAACAATTATATATATTGTAATTTTTTATAACCAATAAATAGAATATTATCTTACAATTGTAAATAATGGATAAAAACGAACGAAGCTATTCAAATAACGAAATTAAAGTACATTGGAAACCAAAGGAGTGTGTGCATGCTGGAACTTGCTTTCGCGAATTAAGAAAGGTTTTTGATCCATCGCGCCGACCATAAATTAATATGGCACAAGGAACAACTAAGCAAATAATTGATATTGTAGAGCGTTGCCCAACTGATGCTTTAACTTATGAAAAAATTGACAGTAGTTATTCCGGCTCTGAAATTTCAACAAAACCACCAAAAGTCGAAAAGGTAGACTTTAGCATAATGCGAAATGGACCTATTCTAGCACAAGGAAGTTTTGTTGTTAATTTACCCGATGGTAGCGAACAAGAAGTAAAAAGCATTACCTCGTTTTGTAGATGTGGTATGAGTAAAAGCCAACCATTTTGCGATGGCACACATAATAAAGAAGGGTTTTTTCCAGATGATTCACAATATTAATTAGTAGTGAGTATTATTATTTATTACCTAACATTCGCAAGTCGCAGTACGACAATGTTGCAAATGAGAGCTTTATAAGCTTTTAGTACATTTTGAATAAGTGAAGTTGCGCCGCGACTATTACTTAGTTTACTTTCGGATATAAGGTATTATTTCAAATAAAATATTATTAAAATGAACAATAATTCAAATAGAACTAAAATAACTGTAATAGAAAATGGTCCATTAATTGTTGAGGGGTATTTTAACATAAAAGGCGTAAATGGTGAATTACTTTCTGAAGTAGATAAAACTTTTTTATGCCGTTGTGGCAAGTCAAGTAAAAAACCGTATTGTGATGGCTCACATAGTAAATAAATAACTTTGGGAAACCTACTTTATATTCAAATTTGACAGACGAGTTATACCAAAAAAATGGCATAAAAAAAAGGGAACCACCACAGTTCCCTTCCAACCATTAACCCATGAAAAATATACCTAAAGAACTTAGGTACTTTTTATGAGCTACAAAGATATAAATAAAAAACAATATCCAAAAGAAATATATATCTAAATATTCAATTGTTTTAGCATTGGTAAATTACTTCTTAATTTTCATTCCCATAATTCATTTATCTACAATGTCAATCAACATCTCTTTGTCATTGTTTATGTCTAATTTATATTTGTTGATTAAACATATTGCCCTTCTTTTAATGAGTTAATTGAATATTTAACAAAAACCACTCATATAATTTATTAACTCAGTTTTTTAGAGGGATTTAAAGGTTTTAAAATTAAGGAAAGCCAGCTTGAAAAGTTTACACAAACACTTGAAAAATAATTACTCTCAAAACTCGTAATATACCTAATATCCACAAGTAGTTATCCAAACTCTTGATAGTTAGGGATTGGCTTGCAAAATATAAGTAAAATATTCTTGTTACAAAACTCTGTTAATCAACTAGTCAAACCCTCACTTTGCGGATTTAAGGATATATTACAACTAGTTATTCTTTTCATTCATCTTAATCTCAGCCAATTCTATAGCTTTATATGCATTAACAACTCCACCAGTAATGGAGAGGGTGTTGAATTTTACTTTCATTTCTTTCTGCATTCCATCGCTTGGCATAACCACTTTTCTGGTATAAGTAGTTGCTGATGCAAGCAAAACACCTTTTAACTCCGTAACAGTTAGCTCTGGATAATAGGACCAAACCAAAGCAGCCACACCTGCTACAACAGGGCATGCCATGCTAGTTCCACTAGCTATATTGTATTTATTTTCAGGATAAAGAGAAATAACATCTACCCCTGGAGCAAAAAGTTCAACAGTTGTTTTACCATAGTTCGAAAAACTGCCTGCTAAGTATTTATCGTCATCTTTTGCCGAAGCACCCACAGCAATCCAGTTGTCAATATCACTTTTATTGCCCATTAATCTATCTGGGTAAGTAAGAGTTATGTCATTATTATTCGATTCATTACCAGCAGCATGTACCATTAAAACACCTTTTTCTTGGGCGTATTTAACAGCTTGATCAACCATATATTTGTTAGGAGAATAATCTTTTCCAAAGCTCATATTAATAATATCAGCGCCGTTATCAACAGCGTACTTTATAGCTAAGGCAACATCTTTGTCATACTCATCGCCATCGGGAACCGTTCTTAAAACCATAATTTCAACACTATTGGCAATACCATCAATTCCAATATTGTTATTACGAGTTGCAGCAATTATTCCAGCAACAAAACTACCATGATCAGAGATAGGTCCTTTTACGTTACTATTGCCATAAAATGAATCTTCAATATCATTCACATCGTCGCCAATAATATCACGGGCATTTAAATCTAAATTTAAATATATATTCAAATTATTGTCAATGTATTCAAGATATTCGTCAATATATGCACTTGAAAAACCTGATTTATAAAGTTTTTGCAAATATTTTTTTGATGCTTTGTGGGCTTTGTTTTTTGTTTGTATTGCTGCAATTTGCTCAGCAGTTGGGTCAAGTGTTTTGGTATATATTTCCAAAACATTAATAAGAGAATCAATATTATTTGTAAAATTTTCAATTTGTTCTTTTGCATCAATATTGCTTTGATATTCCGTATCATAATAAACTTTGCATTTTCTATAAAGCCTATAGTTCGCTAGTTCCTTTGAATCAACATCAGCCTCGGTTTCTACAGAATCGAATGCCGATTGAAAACTTGCCACAATACGAACATACTCATGGTTTTCATAAGCAATATTATCTCCATTTATGCTACCAATGAAATTCCAGCCATGAATATCATCAATATAACCATTATGGTCATCATCAATGCCATTATCGGCAATTTCATTTTTATTTATCCAAATTTTATCCTCTAAATCTTCATGGTAAATATCTACTCCTGCATCAATTACAGCAATAATTATCTTTTTCTTAGGCGTTTTATTAACTAATAATTCATTATAAGCCCTATTAACACTAACTCCAATAACCTTGTCGCTACTAGGATCAAGATTATACCAATTAAGACAGTTCACATCTAAAGAATCGATGGTTGTTGCGCCATTACCCTGAGCAATAACATTGCCTAATATAAATACTGTTAGTATTAATAAAAAATAATATCTCATGTCTTTGTTTATTTAGTTGTAAAAAAATGGTTTAAGAATAACACTGTAAAAGTATTGATCTTTTTAAAATAAGCAATGCCCTTTTTATAATAGAATTGGTTGGATTTAAAAATACCTAGAAAAACGGAACAAGTTTTGAATCATGAGATAAACAGCAATGCGCAGGCAAACAGCAACTTAACAAAATATAGTTGAATTGCAAATATAATCTTACACCTCGTATCAGCAAATAAGCATATAAATTTCTGTAAACTAAGCAATAGTCACACTGCGACTTACAAATTTAAAGTTGCAGTAGCATAATAAATATGCTAAATATTTTTTGAAATAATTTATGAATTAATCAATCTAGAATCTAACAACTAGGATAACCCTTATTAATCTCATTAACCAAAATCAAAATATTATTTATTCGCCATTATGGTGTTATAATGTAGTAGTAAAAATACCTAGAAAAACGTATTGACTTATATGCTCATTTTACTTTGCTTTGAATAACTATACTAACAAAAGGATCATTTTTTTAATACGCTGAACTACAAATGTTTAAACAAGAGGCTGAAGATCAAATTATAGAAGAAAAAGTAAAAGTTACTCGGGATAGGCCAATTAAGAGTATTGTTAAAACTATTACTTGGAGAATAATTGCCTCAACTACTACTTTTGGAATAGCTATGTTGTTTTTCAGAGACGATCCAAATGCTGCTCAAAAAGCTACCGGGGTTGCATTAACCGAGTCGGTAATTAAAATGTTTCTTTATTTTTTTCATGAACGAGCATGGGCTCAGTTAAGATGGGGCAGAATGATGGTAGTAATTAGAAGAAATACTCGCATATCGCGAAAATCAATTAAACGAATTATTTTAAAAAGAGCATAGAATGATTGAAAATACCATTAAAGAACTAAATGCTTTTGCAAAGCAAAAAGACATGGCGCAAGTATTAACAGAAATTGCTAACAAATTTGCTGGTAAAGCTGTTTTTACAACTAGTTTTGGATATGAAGATCAGGTAATAACCGATATTATTTTTAAAAATAACATTGACATAAAAGTTGTTACCTTAGATACTGGGAGATTATTTAAAGAAACCTACAAAGTATTTAGCCAAACATTGGACCAATACAAGAAAAAAATACAAGTATTTTTTCCTGAAAAAGAGGGCATTGAAAAAATGGTTTCGAAAAAAGGACCTTATAGTTTTTACAATTCGGTTGAAAATAGAAAAGAATGCTGTTTTTTGCGAAAAGTTATTCCTTTAAATAGAGCTTTAGAAGGTGTTGAATGTTGGATTACTGGCATTAGAGCCGACCAATCAGACAACCGTCAAGGAATGGAATACTTTGAATTAGATGTACAACGCCAAATTATAAAATACAATCCTTTACTGGCTTGGACTTTAGACGAAGTTAAAAATCATATAAAGAAAAACCATATCCCATACAACGTGCTTCACGATAAGAATTTTGTGAGCATTGGCTGCGAACCTTGCACCCGTGCAATAAAACCTGGCGATGATTTTAGAGCCGGTAGATGGTGGTGGGAAGACAATTCTAAAAAAGAATGTGGTTTACATTCACATAATTAATATCTTTGCGCAGCAAAAAAAGAAAATAACTAAAATAAATATGACTAAAACGATTAACAGAAACCACTTGAGAGAGTTGGAAAGTGAAGCTATTTTTATAATGCGTGAACTTGCCTCTCAATTTGAACGACCTGTACTTCTTTTTTCAGGAGGAAAAGATTCAATTGTATTGGTACACCTTGCCATGAAGGCTTTTTACCCTGCAAAAATTCCGTTCCCGTTAATGCATATTGATACCGGACATAACTTTGATGAAACCATTGCGTTTCGTGATAAAATGGCAAAAGAAATGGGTGCTGAACTAATTGTAAAATACGTGCAAGATTCTATTGACCAAGGAAAAGTTATTGAAGAAACAGGTGCCGATGCTAGTCGTAATAAATTGCAAATCACAACCTTACTCGATGGGATTGCCGATGTAAAAGCTGATGCTGCCATTGGTGGTGGTCGACGCGACGAAGAAAAAGCCAGAGCAAAAGAACGTTTCTTCTCGCACCGTGATGCTTTCGGACAGTGGGATCCAAAAAACCAACGCCCCGAGCTTTGGAACCTTTTTAATGGTCGTAAAAATATGGGTGAACATTTTAGAGTTTTCCCTATTAGTAACTGGACCGAAATGGATGTTTGGCAATATATTTTAATGGAAGATATTGAAATGCCATCATTATATTATACTCATAAGCGAAAAGTATTTAACCGCGATGGCGCATGGTTGGCTGCTGCACCATTTATGCAACTTAAAGATGGTGAAGAAATTGTGGAACTTGATGTTCGTTGTCGCACAATTGGCGATGTTTCTTGTACTGGTTTATCTTTATCAACAGCCGATAATTTAGAAGACATTGTAAAAGAAGTTGCTGCTGCACGTGAAACAGAGCGAGGCGGACGATCCGATGATAAACGATCTGAGGCTGCAATGGAAGACCGTAAAAAAGAAGGATACTTTTAAAAAAAGCCCTGAGCTGATAGGTTTTAGCTCTTAGCAAAGAAAACTAATTACAATGGAGCAGTTCACTTTTCAGGATTTAAAGGTTTGGCAGATGGCTATTGATTTTGCTGACAAAATGATGGATATTACTGAAAACAAATTGCCTCAAAACGGACATTATAGATTAAAAGAACAAATAGAATCTGCTTCAATCTCAGTACCATCAAATATTGCTGAGGGTAAAGGAAGATGGTCGAAAAAAGAGTTTGTTCATTTTTTATATATTTCCAGAGGATCTCTTTTTGAAACAGTTTCTCTTTTAACTATAATAACAAAACGGAATTATATTAGCGAAAAAGAATCTAATGATATGATACAAAAAGCAGTTGAAATATCAAAAGCTTTAAACTGACTAATAAATTCAATAAAGAAGCAAATAAATTAATAACCTGCTCTGTTCGGTTAACTCCTATGAGCTCCGAGCTCAGAGCCAACAGCTTAAATTATGGATAACAAAGCATATTTAGATATGAGCCTTTTAAGGTTCACCACAGCAGGAAGCGTTGACGATGGAAAAAGCACCCTTATTGGACGTTTGTTGTACGATAGCAAATCGATTTTTGAAGACCAACTGGATGCAATTACTGAAACTAGTAAACGTAAAGGCGACGAACAAGTTGACCTTGCATTACTAACCGACGGATTACGTGCTGAACGTGAGCAAGGAATTACTATTGATGTTGCCTATCGCTACTTTGCAACTCCAAAACGTAAATTCATTATTGCCGATACTCCCGGACATATTCAATATACCCGTAATATGGTAACTGGCGCTTCAACAGCAAACTTGGCAATTATTTTAGTTGATGCAAGAAACGGGGTATTAGAGCAAACACTACGCCATACATATATTGCTCACCTTTTAAATATTCCGCACATTGTTTTCTGTGTAAACAAAATGGACTTGGTTGATTTCTCAGAAGAAAGATATAACGAGATTAAAACCGAACTTGAAGGTATAGCAACAAAGCTAAAAGTAAAAGATGCTCACTTTATTCCTATATCGGCAAGAGACGGTGACAATGTAGTTGATAAATCAACAAGGTGCAATTGGTATAATGGCACAACATTGTTAAATCTATTAGAAAATATTGAAATTAAAGACGACAGAAATATGGTAGATGCTCGTTTTCCAGTTCAATATGTTGTTCGCCCACAGCAAGACCGTTTTCACGATTACCGTGGATTTGCAGGTAGAATTGCCAGTGGAATTTTTAAACCAGGTGATAAAGTTATGGCTTTACCATCGGAAAGAATATCTACTGTTAAAGCTATTGATTTCCATACAGATGAGCTTGATGAAGCATTACCATCGCAATCGGTAACATTACGCCTTGAAGATGAAATTGACATTAGTCGTGGCGATATGATTGTGCATGCCGATAATAAGCCTACAATTTCAAACAACTTTAATATTAATGTATGCTGGTTTAATGAGCGTCCGTTAGTAGTTGGTAAAAAATATATTTTACGCCACACAACCAACGAGTTACAATGTATGGTTAAAGGTGTAAACTTTAAAACAAATATTAACACCTATGCACAAGACAAAGAGAACTTAGAAATAAATATGAACGACATTGCTAACATAGAGATAATGTCGGCTAAGCCAATCTTTTTTGACTCGTACCGTAAAAGCAGAAATACAGGTAGTATAATTCTTATTGAAGAAGGAACAAACGAAACCGTTGCTGCCGGAATGATTGAATAATACAAGAAACGAATTTCAATATATGGTACAAAAGATGTTTGTAAATAACACATACTATAAAAATATCATATTAGTATCAAGAACAAAGTGTCAAGATATATAACAAAATAATATTGATACTTGCATAATAATTATTGATACCATATACTGTACAAGTCTTTAACAGCGGACTATTATCAATCTATTTTTCTTATTTCAAGCTCTGTTTTTTAGATATTTACCCGAAAGCAATTTGCTTTCGGGTTTTTTTGTACTTTTACAACTGCAAATTATTTTGCGATTATTAAAGATATAGAATTGAAATTTAGCGAATTTAAACTAAGCCCTGGCGTTTTTGAAAGCGTAGAGGCTATGGGTTTCGAAGAACCTTCTCCAGTACAAGAACAAGTTATCCCCATTGCTCTCGAAAAAAAAGACTTAATTGCTTGCGCACAAACTGGCACTGGTAAAACAGCTGCATATTTACTTCCTTTAATGAATCACTTAGAGGAAAATAAATCAGATAAAATTAAAGGATTAATACTTGCACCAACACGCGAGCTTGTATTACAAATAGATCAACAATTTCAAGGCTTTGCTTATTTCTCAGGTCTTGAGTCGGTTGCAATATATGGTGGAAACGATTCTGCCATATGGGAACAACAGCGTGTAGCCATTGAACGCGGAACTAATGTTCTAGTAGCCTCGCCAGGCAGATTACTTGCCCACATTAATTTAGGCTATGTTGATTTATCTGATTTAGAATACCTTATTCTTGACGAAGCTGATAAAATGCTCGACATGGGTTTTGTAGACGATATTAATAAAATAATTAGCTTTTTACCCAAAAATAAACCAAGGCAAACAATGCTATTTTCAGCTACTATGCCTTCGAAAATTCGTGTTTTATCTAATACCCTTTTAAAGAATCCGACAGAAATTAGTATTGAAGTTTCAAAACCAGCCGAGGGCGTTTTGCAAGCGGCATATTTAACCTACGACGGACAAAAGAACAAGCTTATTAGTCACTTGTTAGCTGAAAAAGAGTTGGATAGTGTTATCATTTTTTCATCGACAAAAATTAAGGTAAAAGAGCTGGTAAAAGAGCTTCAACAAGCAAAATTCCCTGCAAAAGCTATTCACTCAGACTTAGTACAAGCTGAACGTGAAGAGGTAATGCGCGATTTCAGGAACAAAAAATTCCCTATTTTAGTCGCGACCGATATATTATCACGTGGTATTGATGTAGACAATATTGGCTTGGTTATTAATTACGATGTTCCCCAAGACCCTCCCGATTACGTGCACCGTGTAGGAAGAACAGCACGTGCTAAAACAACAGGCGTGGCTCTAACCTTTATAAATGAAGCCGACCAAGCGAGATTTGCTAATATTGAAAAACTTATTGAAGCCGAAATTTTTAAAATCCCTAATCCAGCTGAAATTGGAGATGGTCCCGCATATGATCCACAAGCTCCCAGTAAAAAACGCCATTTTAAAAAGCAGGGAAATAGAAAAGGAAATTTTCAGCATAAGAAAAAAGCAGGTCCCTACAAAGGAAATAGAAAACCAAGAACAAGTAATAAGTAAAGAGTAATTATATTATTAATTTGTACTTAATACGCAACACTCTATTTACGGATGTTCCTCTAAAATATAATGGCGAAGTTCCTCTCTGAGTCTTCGCTCTTTTTCTTCTTTAGTCAGTTGTTGGTGGGTAAAAAATATTAAATACTGTACAAAACCAATAATATTTAAAGACTGATCGGGAGGAATCATTCCTTTATATTCAACGCTTTGAGCAGAAGATTTTATTTGAAAATCTACCTTTCTATTTGAAGTCCATGAGGGAGAATAGGCCTTAGCAGTATATTTCATAAGGTTTAAATTACGCGTAGCATTTACCGTATTTCTGTCTGGCTGGTTATTTATAAACGCATTCTTAAACTGCTTTTTATTCATCCAAGGCAAAATAATTACTTCTGAAAGCATAATAGTGTCCTTGTTTAAAATTGCACCAAAAACATAACTATTAAACTTCAAAGTATCGGGAATAACAAAAACAAAATCCTTAAAACCAATATAGCTAAAAGTAAGGGTGTCGTTTGCATTGGCTAAAAAAGCGAATTGTCCGCTTAAATTAGTAACTGTTCCTGTGTTTTTATGCGAGGTAATATGCACATTAGGTAGCGATGTCAGGCTATCTGATTCAAGAACCACTCCAGATATAGAAATAGTATCGGCAATAATTAACTGACTATAAACCTCAATGGTATTTGTAAGAAAAATAATAGTAAAAACAATGAAAAAAGCAGCATACTGGCGCATTATTTTAACAATATTAAGGTTTACAGACTAATATTTACTAATTTAGTAAAATTGATATACTTACAACATAATAAATGAATAATAATAAAGTTAATTACCATCATGATAAAAAATATATTCCCAATCATACTAGTAGCAATATCGTTATTATTTGTTCAGTGTAAACGTGAGCCTTTAGCAACTACACCTAAAGTTACTAATCTTTCTGATTTTGAAAGTAACGATGGAGTAATATCCATAGGTATAAAAGGAGGTAAAAGTCCATATACCATAGAGTGGTCGAACAAAAAAACAGATACCATAATAACAAACCTTACTGCTGGAACTTATTATGTGACAATAACTGATGCTAAAAAGAATCTATTTGTTGATACAATTGAAGTTACACAACCACCTTATCCGGTATGTATTGATGCAGAAGATAACAACTATAAAACAGCTATAATTGGAGAACAAGTTTGGATGCTTGAAAATTTACGAGCAACAAAAACAACTAGTGGGTCTGAGATTGATGCACTAGCCTATAACAATAGCGATTCTATTTCAGAAAGCAAAGGTTTACTTTATACGTGGAGTGCAGCAATGAACGATTCTGTTAACGAAAAAGCACAAGGTGTTTGCCCAAATGGATGGCATATACCAAGTGACGAAGAATGGACTGAATTAACAGACTATATTAAAACAGAAGGAGTTGAAATAAGCTCTATTTTTGAACCTCAATATGCAGGATTTTACAACAATGATTTTCACAATTTAGATGTATCAGTAAGCTATTGGAGCTCAACTAAGGCACGTAGTAATGTATGGAAAAGATATTTTCACAAGGAACTTTCTACGGT
This sequence comes from Salinivirgaceae bacterium, assembly GCA_030620515.1. Classification (GTDB taxonomy): domain Bacteria; phylum Bacteroidota; class Bacteroidia; order Bacteroidales; family SZUA-534; genus JAUXEM01. The sequence continues at coordinate 5,244 of JAUXEM010000036.1, read as the reverse complement.
ATTTAAATACCACGAGAATAAGGAGAATGCTATATCGGTTCGTTGTGTTAAAGATTAGAGTAGTCTATCGAGAATTCCATTTTTTTATTCCTCTCAATTTTCAAAAAAGTGCACGCCGCCGCACGAGTTCTTTCGTGTGGCTAGCAGCTAAATGTTTCTGCTTACCCTCATTAGAAAGAGTTATGTTTTAAAAAATTAAAAACAAAGGCTAAAAACAACTCTTGGAAATATTTTCTCATAATAAGATTGGTCTTTAATAATCTTATGATTAATAAAAAATGGAAAGTGCCAGAATAAAAAAAGCAAAAATATTGTTTTAGTGGTAAAATATTGCAAACTTAGTAGTAACAAACAACAACTACTATTAAATGTATCCTTTACTAATTATACGTGCGGGCAATACTCATGTGCAAGCTAGAGCTATGTTTGGCGATTTCGACTCCTTTATTATACATGGGCTCTCGAAAAAACCAGATAATTATCTTGTATTAAACGCGCAGGTACAGCCTAAATATCCAGAAGTAAAAAAGCTAAGAGGTGTTATTATTACAGGGTCACACGAGAATGTAACAGACAAAACAGCTTGGATGATGCACCTTCAAAACTTTATATTAAAAGTACACAGTGCTGGCACACCACTGTTAGGGATTTGTTTTGGCCATCAAATTATTGGTGAAGCATTGGGAGGTAAAGTAGATTTTTATGGAGATGGCGAATTTGGAATTATTGGGGTTGAAACTCATGGTGAAGAACTAATTTTTGAGAATAATTTTCAATCAAAATTCTTTGCATATGCATCGCATTCGCAAAGCATAATAACTTTACCAAAAGGGGCTATTTCACTAGCTTCGAGTAATAATGAGCCAAACCACATTGTATGGTTTGGGAATAAAACCTGGGGCTTGCAATTCCATCCAGAATTTAACTCTAAAATAATGAAGATATATTTGAATAAAAACAAGCTGAATAGTGACCTATACAATGCTAACGAAAAAGCTAATGCAGAAGAAATGGGTTGTTTTATTTTAGATTCTTTTTTAGATTATTGTCATTGAAGCTTCTCACCAAAACAGAATCCGTTAAACTTTTTTATTTATATAAATAGAAATGGATTGCTTCGCTACACTCGCAATGACCCTAATCGGTTAGGCTTCAGGGTTTCTTTAAACACATTTCAATAGGCATTGCTTTAAAAATTTGAGCTTCACGAATAAAAAAAGTGCTCCATAAATGAAGCACTTAATAATTACAATATGTTATTTTATTAATCTAACAAAGGTATTTCAAGAACTTGCACACGCCTAATAGCACTAATTTGTTCTTCAATTTGTACAAATCGGAATGCTTTTTTTGGATTTAAGGCTTTCGAAATCTTTTTCTGATATTGATTAAGAAGCTTCAAATCTGCTTGTTGGTTTTTCATTACATTAGCAACAATTTCGGTAGCTTTTTCATTGCTCATTTTCTCAAAATTCTCGGCTATTGTAACCAAATTTTTCAACGATGTTTCAAATGTTTTCGCTTTTTTAAGCTCATACTCTTCGTAAATTGGCCAAAATAACTTTGCATCAGCATCAGTAAGATTCATATTTTCGCTAAAAACAGTTTTTCTTTCAATTGTCATTACCGATTTTGCTAAAGCAATATCACCAGCATTAACCTGAGCAAACATTAGTGTACTAAATAATAGTAAACTTAGACTTAATAGTATTTTTTTCATTTTATAACTTATAAATATTTAACTAAAAATTTTCCCAACCAAAACCAACACCAAAGTTTAAATACGATGTAGCATCTAACTGACCTGTGGCAATACCGTAAGTGTATTTAACATTCCAAAACATAAAGCCTGAATTACCAATTGGCAAGTATAATCCTATTTCGGGGCTTAATCCAAATTGCCAAGCATTATCATTCTGTATTGTAACAGAACCTACCTGCATAATCTCTTCTTTCCATATTGTACCAACACCTGTACCAATATATGGTCTAAAACCACCATCTTCGCCAAAATAATAATGACTATTAAACATAAATGGCATATAGTTACCGGTTCTAAATTGGTCGCCATGCATTGTTACATTTTCAGCAACATCATAATATTGCTGCTCGCGACGCTCATAAAAAACATTCCAATTCCAAGCACCACCAATAGTTATGTTCTTGTCAATAAATTGTCTACCATCAATACCAAAACCTCTAAAGCTAGCTTTATCTGCAAAATCTTTAGTTGCCCCTAAAGGTACTGACATATCATAGGTTAAATTCCAAAGGCTTTGTGCATTTATAGTAGTTGAAGCCACCAATACTAATGCAATAATTATATATTTTTTCATTTCTATTCTGTTTTATAAAATTATTCAAATAAATATGGTGACTGTGTAAAACATTGGTCTATTTGAGTTTTAATTCGTTTTGTTTGATCGCTAGTACTACTAGAAGAAAGACCATTTAAAGCTCCTGTCCAGATTATAGGCAATTTTATTTGATCATCTATAGATCCAGGTTTTTCAATATCTTCGGCACTTACAATATCAACAAGTACAGTTCCTTTAGAGTATGAGTAATACCAACTACCTCCCCAAGGATAATAAGGGTAATAGTAATAATCTGCTTGGTCATTTGATTTAAGAGTACCTGATTTATAGTACCAGCCCCAACCCCAGCCCCAACCACCCCATGGGTAGTAATAGTAATTGTAGTAATCTGTTTCCCAAGCAGTAAGCGTCACAACACAATGAGGTTCGCGTCCAGTAATAAAATCTGTAGTATCTTTAATTAAATATACAGTATCAAAATTTGAAGCTTTCAAATTTTCAAGCACCTGCTCAATTATTGTTCTATTATACGTATCATCAGGAGTAACATCTTCATCAACCAAATGTGCAACAGAATCTAATACACAACAAACTTTTCCACTGATAGCAGAAAAATCGTAATCCATATCATAATGCGTTAACGACACATCTAAATCTGCATAATATAAATCTTCTTTTGGGTAGCATCCCTGCAAAACCATTGCAGCCAATGCAACTATACCAAAAGCCTTTATAATTCTTTTCATCATAATTTTAATTTTAAGTAAAGTTTTAGGTTTAACGATTAATAATCCTATTTGTTTGTTCTCTTAATAAATATTATCAAACCGTGCAAATTTACAGCATAAAAATACAATATCCAACAATTATCTACTACTAAAACCCCTAAATTAACATCGTAACATTCCTTTCTAAAAAAAAGAGAATAATAATTTTTATACTACTTATGTTAATGTATTTTTGCTTAAAGCGCACTAATTTTTTTTCAATGAGAATACTAACCAAACAGAATAAAACTATTTCGTACGCATTTATCCTTATTTCTCTATTCTTAATTGCTTGTAGTTCAAAACATGAAGTTGATACAATAATTCTTAATGCAACTATTTATACTGTAGATAATAATTTCTCAGTAGTAAAAGCAGTAGCAATAAATGATGGAAAGTTTATAGAACTTGGCTCTGTTGTAAAAATACAAGCTAAATACAAAGCCAAAACAACACTCAACTTAAAAGGAAAATACATTTACCCAGGTTTAATTGACCCTCATTGTCATTTTTATGGATACTCAACCACACTATCGCAAGTTAATTTAATGGGAACAAAATCGTTAGCCGAAGTAGTAAATAAAGTAACCCTTTTCCAAAAGGAATTTAAACACGAATGGATTACAGGACGAGGATGGGACCAAAACGATTGGGGTATAAAAGAGTTTCCTACAAAAGAGGCTTTTGACTCTATTTTCCCGAACACCCCACTTTTGCTTCGCCGAGTAGATGGACATGCCGCCATAGCCAATAGTAAAGCCTTAGAGTTGGCTGGAATAAATTACTCGACTGTTGTTAAGGGTGGGAAAATAATAAAAGAAAATGGAAAGGTAACAGGCATGCTAATTGATAATGCCATTGAGTTAGTACTTAAAGTTATCCCAAAAACTACGGAGAAAGAACAAATAGTTAATCTTTTAAAAGCACAAAAAAATTGCTTTGCCGTAGGGCTTACCACGATTGGAGATGCTGGTTTAGTAAAAGAAAATATTCTATTGATTGATACCTTGCAAAAAACCGAACAGCTAAAAATGAAAGTATATGCTATGTTAGAACCAACGCAAGAAAATATAGAATACTTTTTGAAACAAGGTCATTATAAAACCAACAATCTGAATATTCGCTCCATAAAACTTTATGCCGATGGAGCATTGGGTTCGCGAGGAGCTTGTATGCTCAAACCTTATAGCGATGATACAACAAATTATGGATTAATAGTACTTGAACCAGACAGTTTAAAGCAACTTTGCAAGCTAGCTAACATGTACAATTACCAAGTAAATACCCATTGCATTGGCGATTCGGCAAACAGACTTATGTTGAATATTTACTCCGAAATTCTTGAAAAGCAAAACAATAAACGTTGGAGAATTGAACATGCGCAAGTAATTCATCCTGATGATTTTTCAAAGTTTGGCGAGTACAATATTATACCATCAATACAAAGCACACACTGCACCAGCGATATGTACTGGGCAATAAACCGTGTTGGCACCAATAGAATTGAAGGTGCCTATGCCTGGCAAAAATTATTAAAACAAAATGCTTGGCTGGTAAATGGTTCCGATTTTCCGGTGGAAAGCATTAACCCACTGTTCGGCTTTTATGCTGCCATTAGCCGACAAGACCAACAAGCATATCCCGAAAATGGATTCTTTGCCAACCAAAAACTATCGAGAGTTCAAGCCTTAAAAGCAACAACAATTTGGGCTGCACGAGCACAATTCGAAGAAAATGAAAAAGGAAGTATAGAAGCAGGTAAAGCTGCCGATTTTATTGTTACGTCAAAAGATATTATGACTTGTGATGTTAAAGAAACTTTTAATGTAAAAGTAGAACAAACATATATTAATGGAAATAAAGTATATGATAAAAATAAATAGATTATTGAAAAACCTAAGTTAAAAGTAGTTATGCACAAATTTGGCATAGTATATGCCTTAAGCCATTCTTTAAATTGCCACCATTTATGATAAGAATTACCTTCTTTTTAATATTCAGTTACCTAACATTTAATGTACAGGCCCAAATAACTATTCAAGGACAAGTTATTGATGAAAAAACCAAACAAGCTATTCCTTTTGCTGCTATAGTTCCGAATGATTATGCGCAATACGGAACCGTTTCAGATATTGATGGGAACTACAAGCTAACTATTC
>JAUXEM010000310.1 GCA_030620515.1 Salinivirgaceae bacterium | reverse complement strand
TAATATATGCAAGAGCGGAGCGAGTTTGCCATAGGTTTGCGATAATATAGGACATATGTATATGGAGTAGGTATATAGTACAGTACTATGCTATTATAATATTTATATTATAATATATGCAAGAGCGGAGCGAGTTTGCCATAGGTTTGCGATAATTACGGAAATGGATAATTATACATTAAAGCATTACCTTTTAACATTAGATTGAATTGTTTATATAAAACATATGGCAATGAATCCACTTTAATATAAATAACTGTTGAATAATCGTATATTATTTTTTTTGCAATCTTTGGTAATTGTGCTAATGCATCTAAAAAGTATTTTATTTCATTTATATCTATTTTATTTTTGTACTTCAATTTTGATAAAGATTGTGAGCGGGACCACACCCGACCAAAAATATTAATACGACTTATGTCATCCTCCTTACTCTCATCATCATTTTTTGCAAAGTACTTGCTTAAATAATTTGATATGTCTTTACCACTTACTACACTTCTAACATCTACAGAATTTGGAGTACTCCATTTACTACGTACACCACGTATATAAACATCTTTAACTTCTTCTACTCTTTTACCCCTTAAACGTGCATAATCATTTATCGATAATTGAGCCATTTTAAGACTGTATCTATCTACATAACCCAATAGATTTATTGCATTATTCCAATAATAACGTAACGCATTATATGAAATATATTTATCCAGAGTGATGTGGAAATGTATGTTTTTGTTTTTTTGTAACTCCGCTTTCCAAACATAGTTTTTTACATTAAAATTATTACGGAGTACTGTCAAAAACCTATCTAAACATTTTTTTATTTCTACATCTGTATGTAATTGAGTAGACGGAAGTGTTAACGTAATGAATGATTGCCTAAAATTATATATTGTCTTTTTATCATTTAACACTATGTTACGTTTTTTCGATAATGCATATATAGACATAATACTATCACGCAATAACCTCTTTGAAGTGGAAGACATACTGTAAGTAGATTTTATTACACTTAGATTTTTGTTACTTATTTTACGCGACTGTAATTTTTCGAAATGTTTTATTGCGTCGAATTTATTACTAACGCGCCTTTCTGTAATTGCTATTCTGTTTGGGTAAAATTGTGCTAATTGCATATATGAGTTATCGACCTTTATATAAACCAATATATATAGTGTCGGTTTATTAGGGTGGTTAATTACTAAAATTTAACGATTCGGAGATAAAAAGCACATACTCTAAATTTTCTTTTTTATATAGTAGGAACTTCCGGAGTAGGGTATTATGATAATTTGTTAGATTTATAAAATCTAAGTATCTAACAATTGATTCAATTTCACTTCTAACGAATAACTGAAACAACATTAAAGATTGTTGAGTATTTATCGAAGGTAATTGTGTACTGAGCAAAAAATCTGTGGAATAGTAAAGCGATATCATAAGGTTTTTTTATAAGTTCCCTCGCAAGCAAGTAATAAAAAAAGAATTTACCAAATAACTCGCCAAATTGACAGACTAAAATAAGAAAAGCAGCCGAATTGGCTGCTTTTACTTGCTTCTGTTTTCACTTAATTAAAGTTGCACCTCTGCAGAGCTTTAACACGTGCAATATAGTAAAAATAATTTTACCGATTAAATAACTACTGTTACTTTATCGTAAGCTACACCTGATTGTCCCGTTAACCTGTTTACAGGCTTAATTCTAAATGAAACATTTGATCCAACCAAAGGAAGACCAAAAACAGTTTCATATAATGTTGTCGCATCGAATGGTAAACCCGCTGAAGCAAATGGGATTACTCCAATTTTACGGAATTTATTGCTAACATTAGAAACCCCATTACTTACCGACGGTGTAGCTTCTAAGGACCAATCTGTTGCCGTTGAGCCACCAACCGCGAGAACGGTCAACGATATGTCGCCACCTGATTCACACGATAGAGCGGTTATCGTTCCATCCTCTACGGTTGACGGTGCAAGAGGAGAGTTAATATTTGCCGCATTAATTGAATTTAAATTCAAATTTAATTGCTGATGCAAAGCGGAACCGCTTAACACTTTTGATTCTCCCAACCTATTTTGATAAGGGTACCCATTTGCCGCTGCATCGAATGCGCTGCGCTGTGTTGCTGTTAAATTACGCCACGCCTGAGCGATAGCGCCGAATGCTTGCCGTACCAAGGTCTGTGCAGTTGTTTGCGGATTTAGAGGTATTACTCTGTTTTTAGCATATGTACCACCTTTACTACGAGAGAAGATAGTCCCTCCAATTTTACCCGAAATTTCGGTGACAAATGCACCTAATTTAATTAAAGCCATTTTAATAGATTTTTAGATTAATAATAGGCTAAGATACAGAATAAAAAAGTAACACCGTTAAACTACCGTTAAAAGCGATACAAAAAGGCAAAACAATATTAATATAATAGCTACTATTAAAATTCAGAAATGCGAAACATAAAAATAGTGATATTGTTTTGCCTTTTAAATTCCGCAATATTGCATATGTGCCAAATTTAATAAAAAAGCGTATAAATCCGATATATGCGGGATTGGTGACGTCTAAGACGTTTTTACGAGCGTATATAAAAATTAAAGCCTTTTTGCTTTAATTTTTGTTACGCGAAGTACAAAACGGCTTAGACGCACGCCAAATAAATAGCCGTTGTATTTGCTGCTATTGTACATAATAGCTATTATAACACACAATTAACGCATCTTTTTTTTTTTAAAAAAAGTGCTAATTGTGTGCGTAAGACAATTTGTGCTGAATTTTTTTGAAAATAAAAATTTTGACAAATTGTTTGTAGCGGAGTTATAATACCTATTATGTACAATAGCTAAGCAGATGCATAAGGCTATTTATAATTTTCATAATAATGATAACACTCTTGATTTTGTTGGAGCGAAGCGACAACAATAGAGCGAAGCGGAGCGAAGCGGAGCGAAGCGAAGCGAGTACTTTTAGTACATATGTATATGAAGTAGGTATATAGTACAGTACTATGCTATTATAATATTTATATTATAATATATGCAAGAGCGG
>JAUXEM010000001.1 GCA_030620515.1 Salinivirgaceae bacterium | reverse complement strand
TATTGCGTTTAGCTGGTTCATACTGCTTTTAGTAAGTTTAGTAGCTAAGCTAATATCATTTGTGTTGCTAGCTTCGGTAAGCTTATTCTCAAAAGGTAAATAATTAGTTCTGTATTTGTATATTAGTGCAAAATTCCTTTTTAGAGAATCAGGTAATGATATTCTCGATTCTAAAAGGCTGTATTTATTGCTTTGTAACAAAAGTGAATCATTTGAGTTAGCCTTTTGTAGGTTGTTTTCAAAATCGTGTCTTAATCCAAAGTTTATTATATTAATATTTTTGTTGATTGATATATTGCGCCTGTAAAATTGTGTGCTTTTTATGGTTTCAGTACTATTTAATATACTTGCTTCACCATTTAATTTAAAACCTAAAACATTTACTTGTGTGGCAAAATTATTTCTAAGCCCTTCGTAAAGAGCCTTCCGATTTAAATATTGCGCTTTATAAGCTACTATTGTATGTTTCTTACTTAGTAATTTAATACCACCTTCCATTAAATGTTCTTGTGCATTTTGAATATTTTGTAAATTCCAATCGCGATTAAACTCTGTTGTTCTAAATCTATCTACACCTTGAAAATATTGACTAAGCGTTTCGTAATTACCATGAAATAAAATGTGATGCCTTTTAATACTTGCTTTATGGCTCATGTTTGCCTTTATGGCCATGCCTTTATTGTCGTAACTATCTTTGGTTGAAAAGCTATTGGCATCATTATTTGAAAGAGCTACCTCTACATATGCATTTGTTTTTTCTGTGAATTTATAATTTACTGCTCCCATTAAAACTTGCAGCTTTTTTGGTGCAATTAAAAGTTGTATTGGCTCATAGTTTCCTTGTGGAACATTGTTTATTGGTGCTACCCATTTATATACTTTTCCATTTGCTGCCGATGTATTTACTTCATAGTTACCTTTATTCTCGCCAACTAAAGCAAAGCCGGCACGGTAAATAGCACTGTCTACATTGTAGGAATGAACCAGAACACTATCATAAATAATGCTATTTACTAATGTGTCTATCATTTTATACAGAACCTGATTCTCATTAAACACCACACTATCTATATTTGGAACTATGGCATTTAAAGGGTCGTCGCCAGCTTCAGCTAGAATTTGCCTATGCTCATTGCTTAGGTCAATATTTACAGGTTGATTTTTAGAATCGTTTTCGCCAAAATATTGAATAGTAAAAATTCCTTTGTTAATTTGCATTTGGTTTTTAGCAAAAAGTAAAAATCTGTTGTAGTTTTTGTCGGAGTATTCAAACTCGGCAATTATTCTCGAATCTTTTGTTATAATATGCTTTGGTGTAAAAATTAATTCAGCAGTATTGTAATTAATTACATAATCTGCATTTTCACCTCTTTGTAAAAGTCGCCCATCTAAATAAATATGTTCTGTTCCAGCCAAAATAACTATATATGTTTCGTTATTTGCACCAGTTAATGGATACGGACCCTGTACGGCTTCTATACCTAAAAACTCAACTCGGTTAAACTGACCTTTGGCAATAGCTCCACTTATTTGGGTTTTGTTTTTAATGTTTTTTGAATTCGATGAGTAGGTACTACCTAAATCTCCACCCATGATACTACGGTTAAATTTTAAGAAATGGCTATCGCTGCTTTTTATCTCCACATCTCCCATTTGCAAATAAGTAGTTGAATCATAAATACGAATGTAAACCTTATCGAACTCTTGTATTTGCTGACTGTACCCGTCTGGTTGAACAGGAATATTTTTATCAGATAAGTAGGCCTCAATGTGTATATTCTCCGACAGTTTTCCTGATAGTTGAAGATTAAGATTTGAGTTTACTACTAAGTTTTGGGTATTTCCAACACTAATACCACGCGAAATATTTCCACTTGCAAATAAGGTGTTTTCCTTTTCCGGTTGGGAAAAGTATGTGGTGGTCGAATAAAAATGGTTGGTATTCGTATTTGTGTCGGTGTTTGTTACTAACCTTGAAGGGTACTTTGGGTATATAGCTGAGAAAGAAACTGGAAAAACTCTATACGTAAAACGCAATTTTTCAGGGTAAGAGTAGAGTTTATTCTGTAAGAATACTTTCCCTTTCATGTAATCAATTTTATAAAGGGAATCGGGCAAAATGAAATTGTTTTCAGCATGTATAATTACAGATGATGGAACAATGCTAAGCGTGTCTAACAAAACGGAATCGGCAACGTAAATGGTTTTTATTCGTATGTTGGAATACGACTGTCCTTTAGTTAAAAAGGAACAGAGCAGTATTAATGTGAATATGGTAAGTTTATTTAACAATTAACAGCTTGATATACGAATAGTGAATATAGACAAAATTAGCAAAGCTTAGATTAAGAAAACTATTTTTACACATATTTGATCCAAATCTGATGCAAAACTGGACTTTCTGTTTTAGGTATTTTATATCGAACTCAGGATGTTTAAAAGATAGTATTAGAAACTCTGCCACATGCTAAATACTTAATTGTTACGTAAGTTGGCGTGTTGTTTTTAAAACCTTCCTATCATACAAAAACGCATACAAATACATGCAATATGAGGCATGTGTTTTCTATAAAAAAAGTAGAATTATTCATTCTCAGCAACTCAAAATAATAATTCCCCTAAAAAAGGCTAATATTATAATATTATTAACTTTGCGCCGTTGCTGATGTATAATATTGTTAACGCATTTTTGAAATTATATGTATTTAAGATATTTACTTTTATTACCAGTTTTATTAACTTTTTTTATTGCAAGTGCTCAAACTAAAGCTACCGCCGATAATTTTCCTTTTGTTTATGCAACCTATTCAATTCAGGTTCCTGGTGGTGATATGGCTGACAAGTATGGCTATAGTTCTGACATTGGTGGAGGAGTAGGCTTAAAAATAAAATCAAATTGGATTTTTAGTTTAGACGGAGTCTATTTATTTGGAAACGAAGTAAAAGAAGATCCTTTAATGAGTATATCGAATGACAATGGTGGTATTACAAACAGATTTGGAGCGCCATCTCAGATATACATGCGTTTAAGTGGCTTCCACATTCGTGGAACATTTGGTAAAATAATATCTTTATTAGGAAGTAATAAAAATAGTGGAATACTGATTAGGGGTAGTATTGGAATGCTACAACATCGAATTTTCTACTCTGTTACTGGAAATAATGTTGAGCAAATCAAAGGTGCATATACATACGGCTACGATAGAATGTGTAATGGCGTAGCTGTTTCTGAATTTATAGGCTGGCAACAGTTTAGCGACAAAAAGTTTTATAACTTCTTTGCCGGAGTTGAATTTACACAAGCATTTACACAAAATCAACGTCAATGGGATTTTGCAACAGAACAGAAAATTGATGCTAAGCGACTTGATTTATTGTATGCATTTCGAATTGGCTTAATGATAAGATTTAAAAGCAGACAAGCAACGGAATATTATTATTTTTAACATGAGACTTATTTACAATATTGGTGTTCAATTTTATGTTGCACTTATTTATGTAACTTCTATAGCAAATTCAAAAGCTAAAAGTTGGATTCTGGGCCGTAAAAATATTTTTCACAAAATAAAAGAGCAAGTAAATACTGAGAAAAATACCGCCTGGTTTCATGTGTCATCGCTAGGTGAATTTGAACAAGGCAAGCCTGTTATAGAGGCTTTTAGAAGCAAATACCCCAACTATCAAATTATATTAACATTTTTCTCACCTTCAGGTTACGAAATACGAAAAAATTACGAAGGAGCAGATGCTGTTTTCTATTTGCCAACTGATTCTGCAAAAAATGCCAAAAGATTTATTCAGCTAGTAAAACCGAAAATTGCTTTTTTTGTAAAGTACGAATATTGGTATCACTATTTAAACGAGTTAAACAAAAACAAAGTCCCCACTTATATATTTTCAGCTATTTTTCGTAAGAACCAATTGTTTTTTAAATGGTATGGTAGCTGGTATAGAAAAATGCTTTGTAATTTTGAATTGTTATTTGTTCAAAATCAGGAATCGTTAGAGTTATTAAAAAGCATTGGCGTTACAAATGTAGAAGTTGGTGGTGACACTCGTTTCGACAGGGTATATCAAATTTCTAAGGAGAGTAAAGAAATTATAGAGATTGAGCAGTTTTGTAACGGTAATAAGGTTATTGTTGCTGGAAGCACATGGGAGAAAGACGAGCAAATACTTGAAAATTACATGAGAACGTTAGGAGATAATATCAAATTAATTCTTGCTCCTCATGAAATTCATCCCTCAAACATTCAACGCATACAAAAACTATTTAATGAAAAGTGTATTTGTTTTTCAGAAAAAGAATCATCTTTAATGAAAGATGCACAAGTATTAATTATTGATAGTATAGGTTTGCTTTCTTCATTATATAGATATGGGCAAGTTGCCTTTATTGGAGGAGGGTTTGGAACCGGAATACATAACACGCTCGAGGCTGCTACTTATGGCATTCCAGTAGTATTTGGACCAAAATATCATAAATTTCAAGAAGCAAAAGATTTAATAAAAGAGAATGCTGCATTTACGATTCAAAATCAAGAAGAATTTAATACGGTTTTGAATAATCTTTTAAAAAATGATTTAGAAAGACAAAAATATGGTGATTCTGCTCTAAATTATGTAAACAAAATGCGAGGAGGCACTCAATTACTACTTGAGAGAATCGCCATATAATGGGGCTTCGCAAATAAGACATACAGGTCTTAAATTATCATAAAATATAGAAATTAACTGGATAACGAACAGAATAACAGAACATTAAAATTTATTAATACAAAAATGTTAATAAGTGCGTTTTAATATTTTCACTATTAATCCTATTTTCGCATAACGATTCTGTTACCCTCAGAAAATCGAATATTACATATTGAAGAATTTAATTGAATAGGATAAACTGTGCGAAAATGTTAACTGAACAAATGACTGTAATTAGCGACCAAAAACAAAAAACTTACTCGTATGACGAAGCTGTAAAAGCCTCACTAGAGTATTTTAAAGGCGATGAACTCGCCGCCACGGTTTGGGTAAATAAGTATGCATTAAAAGATTCTCAAGGGAATCTGTATGAGCTAACACCCAATGACATGCACAGGAGACTGTCCAAAGAGATACACCGAATCGAAAAACTGTATCCAAATCCTTTATCTGAAGATGATATTTTCGATCTTCTGAAAGATTTTAAGTATATAGTTCCGCAAGGTGGTCCAATGACAGGTATTGGCAACAATTTTCAAGTAGCATCGCTCTCTAACTGCTTTGTGATAGGTCGCAAAAAGGCAGCAGATTCTTACGGAGGAATCATGATGATAGATCAGGAGCAAGTACAGTTAATGAAACGTAGAGGTGGTGTTGGTCATGATCTTTCGCACATAAGACCAAAAGGAAGCCCAGTAAAAAATTCTGCTCTTACATCTACAGGTTTAGTTCCTTTTATGGAACGCTATTCAAACTCAACACGCGAAGTAGCACAAGATGGTCGTAGGGGTGCTTTAATGTTATCTGTAGCAATTCAACATCCCGACTCAGAAGCATTTATTGATGCAAAATTGGAATCTGGCAAAGTTACCGGTGCAAATGTATCGGTAAAAATTGATGATGATTTTATGCGATCGGTTATTGATAAAAAACCTTATACAACACAGTATCCGGTAGGGTCTGATAATCCTACATTTAAAAAAGAAATTAATGCTGATAGTATTTGGAAAAAAATCGTGCACAATGCATGGAAATCAGCTGAACCAGGTATTCTTTTTTGGGACACAGTAATTCGTGAAAGTATTCCTGACCGATATGCTGATTTAGGATACCAAACTGTATCTACAAATCCTTGCGGAGAAATACCATTATGCCCATATGATAGTTGTCGTTTATTGGCAGTAAATTTATACAGTTATGTAGAGCAGCCATTTACCGATGATGCTTATTTTAACTTTGCTAAATTTAAAAAGCATGTAAATTTTGCACAACGCTTTATGGATGATATTATTGATCTGGAATTAGAAAAAATTGATATAATTCTTGAAAAAGTAACAAGAGATCCAGAAGAACTAGAAGTAAAACGCATTGAAATTAAGCTTTGGGAAAATATACGCAAAAAAGCAGAAGAAGGACGTAGGACTGGTGTTGGCATTACTGGAGAAGGCGATATGATTGCTGCTTTAGGATTGCGTTATGGAACCGAAGATGCTTCTGAATTAGCTATTGAAGTACAAAAAACATTAGCATTAGCAGCTTATCGCTCATCTAACATTATGGCACAAGAACGTGGGGCATTTGGAATTTTTGATGCTGATCGCGAAAGAGATCATCCAATGTTACTTCGTATTAAAGGAGAAGACCAAGAGCTTTATGAAGATATAATGAAGCATGGTCGTAGAAACATTGCTCTACTTACCATTGCTCCAACCGGAACAACAAGTTTAATGACCCAAACCACCTCGGGTATTGAGCCAGTATTTTTACCAGTTTATAAACGTCGTCGTAAGGTTAATCCAAACGATAAAAATGTAAACGTAAATTTTGTTGATGAAATTGGCGATAGCTGGGAAGAATTTAATGTATTTCATCATAACTTTTTAACATGGGCTAAAGTTAAAGGTCATAATGTTGATGAAATTAAGACTATGAGCGACGATCAGGTGGACGAATTGGTAAAAAAATCGCCATACTATAAAGCTACATCTAACGATGTTGATTGGATGCAAAAAGTGAAAATGCAAGGTGGTATTCAAAAATGGGTAGATCACTCAATTAGTGTAACCATTAATTTACCTACAGATGCTCCTGAAGATTTAGTTGGCAAATTGTATATTGAAGCATGGAAAAGTGGTTGTAAAGGTGTAACTGTTTATCGCGATGGATCACGTTCTGGTGTTTTAATATCGAACAAAGAGAAAAAGAAGGAAGAAGTAGGACAAATTCAAACCGTAAAACGACCAAAAGTATTAGAGGCTGATATTTTACGATTCCAAAATAATAATGAAAGCTGGATTGCTTTTGTTGGAATAGTAGACGACCGACCTTATGAAGTATTTACTGGTATAGCTGAGGATGATGTATTGCCTATTCCAAAGTCTGTTACTAAAGGAAAAATTATTAAAAATAAAGACGAAGAAGGAAATACGCGTTACGATTTTCAATATGCTAATAAGTTTGGATACAAAACTACTGTAGAAGGACTGTCACATAAATTTAGTCCGGAGTTTTGGAATTATGCAAAGCTTATTTCTGGAATTTTACGCTATGGTATGCCAATTTCACAAGTAGTAGCTACTATTGACTCAATGGTGCTTGATACTGAAACAATTAATACCTGGAAAGTTGGAGTAGCACGTGCATTAAAAAAATACATTACTGATGGTACCCAAGCAAAAGAAGGTACTCTTTGTCCTGAGTGTGATCAAGAGAATACAATAATTTATCAAGATGGTTGTTTAACCTGCTCAAGTTGCGGATATTCAAAATGTGGGTAAAACAACAATATTATTATTACGAGTATAATAAGCCTGAATAATTAATCAGGTAAGAAAGGAGCTTTGCTAGGGCTCCTTTTTTGTTACCTGTTAATTTATAAACAATTAACCTAATATGTATAACTTATTGATTATCACGTACTATTTTAATATTAATGCGATTTATGAATGATACCAAAGCAACAAAAATCCAACTTCTATTTGCACTTAAAAATATCCCCTTGATTCCGCAACTGTTAAGGTTAAATATTTGATAGTCACGGCGTGAGTGCTTTTCTAACGGCACTTGCTTTATTAGTATAAACTCCTATTAATCAACCTGTCTGCCAAACAGGCAGGCAACTCACACTATGACTTGCAGATTATAGGTATCACTCAAACAATAATAACAAATTATGGTATCATCATAAATCCTTCCAGCTCAGTGGTTCTGAATTTGCAATTACATACAAGATTATGGCAATTTGAGCTATAACTGACAATGATCGTATCTTTTAAATAAACAATATAATATTATTAACTTAATTGATAAATCAGCTCTTCGTAGATGAAAACAATGTATCTTTGGCAAAATTTTAATAGATGAATCATAAGGCTGGTTTTGTAAATATTATTGGAAATCCTAATGTAGGAAAGTCCACTTTAATGAATGCTATTGTTGGCGAAAAGCTTTCAATTATAACAAGTAAAGCGCAAACTACAAGGCATAGAATTCTGGGTATTGTAAATAGCGATGACTTTCAAATTGTGTATTCAGACACACCCGGCATACTTAAGCCGAACTACAAGTTGCAATCGTCGATGATGAAGTTTGTTAACACAGCACTTACCGATGCCGATGTTATTCTTTATGTAACCGATGTTGTTGAAACTCCCGACAAGAATCAGGAATACTTACAAAAAGTTCAGAAAACACATACACCTGTGTTATTAATAATTAATAAAATTGATTTAACAGATCAAGATAAACTGGAGAAATTTGTTGCTAATTGGAAAGAACATTTACCAAATGCCGAAATTTATCCAATTTCAGCCCTTAACAAATTTAATATCGATTCCATTTTAACTAGAGTTGTAGAATTATTACCAGAAGCTCCTGCCTATTTTCCAAAAGACCAGCTAACGGATAAAACAGAGCGGTTTTTTGTACAGGAGATAATTCGTGAAAAAATATTTTTACACTATAAAAAAGAAATTCCATACTCCTGTGAAATTAGCGTGGAGGATTTTAAAGATGAGAAAGATATTGTTCGCATTCGAGCCATTATTTATGTAATTAGAGACTCGCAGAAAGGCATACTTATTGGTCACAAGGGAAGTGCATTAAAACGAGTAGGAACGGATGCACGCAAAGACATTGAAGCATTTTTTGAGAAACACGCATATTTAGATTTAAGAGTGAAAGTACAAAAAGATTGGCGTGACAATGACCAAAACTTAAGATCTTTTGGTTACGAATAATAGTAAATATCCTCGGGGCAAGTCCACGAGGCATTAAAATTAAAAAAAATCAAACCTGCCCGAATAAGCCCGCCTGAACATTTCGGACAGGTCAGGTGGGTTTCAAAATAAAAAAAATGAGGCAAGCCTCCAGGGATTAAGCCCAAAGAGATTAAATCATTTACAGAACAAACTAAATTTAAAATACCATGTCGAATATAGTAGCAATAGTAGGAAGGCCAAATGTAGGGAAATCGACTTTTTTTAATCGATTAATTGAACAAAGAAAAGCTATCGTAGAGGAAACGGCGGGAGTAACTCGAGACCGTCACTATGGAAAATCTGACTGGAATGGTGTAGAGTTTTCTGTGATTGATACTGGTGGATACGTAAGGAACTCCGATGATATTTTCGAAGGAGAAATTCGCAAGCAAGTTATGTTAGCTATTGACGAGGCAGATGTAATACTTTTAATTACTGATGTTATGAGTGGTGTGACAGATCTTGACGATGGTGTGGCACAAATACTCCGCAAATCGAAAAAGAAAGTTATTATTGGGGTAAACAAAGTGGATAATACAGAGCGTTCTTATTCTGCTTCGGAATTTTATTCACTTGGACTTGGTGAAATATATCCTTTTTCGGCAATTAATGGTTCAGGTACTGGTGAGCTTTGTGATGCAATTGTTGAGAATCTTAAAGAAGAAGAAGAAGAAATAGACGAAAATCAGATTGAATATCCAAAATTTGCAGTAGTAGGCAGACCAAATGCTGGTAAATCGTCATTAATAAATGCCTTACTCGGCGAAGAAAGAAATATTGTTACAGAAATTGCTGGAACAACACGCGACTCAATTAATACTCATTACAACAAATTTGGTCATGAGTTTACTATTATTGACACTGCTGGTTTACGACGCAAAGCAAAAGTGCACGAAGATATTGAATTTTACTCTGTAATGAGAGCCATTCGCTCTATTGAAGAGTCTGATGTTTGCCTACTTCTTATTGATGCTACACGAGGAGTGGAAGCACAAGACGTTAGTATATTTGGACTAACTGAAAAGAATAGAAAAGGCGTAGTAATTTTGGTAAACAAATGGGATTTAATTGAGAAAAACACCCACTCCGTGAAGGAGTATACCGAAATGATAAAGGAAAAACTTGCTCCTTATAACGATGTTCCTATTCTGTTTGTATCTGCTTTAACTAAACAAAGAATATATAAAGCCATTGAAACAGCCATGGAGGTTTACGAAAAACGTAAACGAAGAATTAAAACAAGCCAATTAAACGAAGTAATGCTTGCAGCAATTGAAGCCTTTACCCCACCATCGGTAAAAGGAAAGTTTGTTAAAATTAAATACGTAACACAATTACCTACACATGCTCCACAGTTTGCTTTTTACTGTAATTTACCTCAATACGTAAAAGAACCTTATAAACGATATTTGGAAAACCGCTTGCGAGAAGAATATGATTTTTGTGGAGTACCTATTTCAATTTATATGCGAAAAAAGTAGTTGGGAAAGATAATAGATAAAAAGATGTTAGATAAATACGTCAATTATTAAAACTAGCATCTTCCTTTTCACCTTCCTTCTCAACATAATCGTATTCAAAACCATCGTATTGCCCCCAGGTAACTGAAACAGAGGTTCCATCGTTTTCTAAAACAAAATCAACAGGCTTTTTACGATAGTACCAAGCTAAACTTAAGCCGGCTATTGCTCCAAACAAATGACCCTCCCAGCTTATGTTGGTTTGTTGCGGCATCATTCCCCATATCATGCTTCCGTAAAAGAATACAACAATCATTGATATAGCACTAAGCTTTTTATCTCGCCTAAAAACACCACTAAAAAACAAGAAAAAGGCTAAACCATAAACAATGCCACTGGCACCAATATGCACAGAGCCACGCCCACCAATCCACAATAAAATACCTGAAATTAACCAGTTTATTAGAAAAACGCGATATGCAATAAGCCGATAAAAATAGAATAGTCCTGCTGATAAAATAATAAATGAAACAGAATTAGAAGTAATATGTGAAATACTTCCATGTGCAAATGGTGAAAAGACAATTCCAATTACACCTTTTAATTTTTGAGGAGCAATTCCAATGAGCCCCATTTCTGCATCAAGCCACCAAAAAACAAAATACACCATCCACATAAGCAATAAAAAGGCTAGAGGGAAAATAAGTGCAAACTTTAACTTTTGTTTCTCAGACATATTCTATTGTTAATCAATAAACAAACCAAAACAATTTTACAGACACATTGTCGCTAATACTATAAATATAATGCAATTGGAAAAGTAAATTACAAATTTATGAGCTAGGCTTCATTATTCACACAGTAATTCTTATTTTTACCCAATAATCTCAAAATATCGAATATGAATGTTTTAATTCTTGGAAGTGGCGGTAGAGAACATACTCTTGCCTGGAAAATTGCACAAAGCAAAAATCTTAATAAGCTATATATTGCTCCTGGTAATGCAGGCACCAGTGTAGTAGGCGAGAATATAAACATTTCAGCTACCGATTTTGATGCTCTTAAAATTAAAGCCTTAGAATTAAATATTAACCTTATTATTGTTGGTCCTGAAGATCCATTAGTAAAAGGTATTCGCGATTTTTTTGAAAATGATAGTGAAATAAAGCATATTCCCGTAATAGGACCTGATAAACATGGCGCTCAACTTGAAGGCAGTAAAGAGTTTGCTAAAGAATTTATGGCACGACATAATATTCCCACTGCTGCTTATGAAAGCTTTACCCACAATACATTAACCAATGGTTATGCTTTTTTAGAAACACTTAAAGCTCCATATGTTCTTAAAGCTGATGGTTTAGCTGCAGGTAAAGGCGTTTTAATTATTGATGATTTGCAAGAAGCCAAAGATGCATTAAAAAAAATGTTGGAAGGTCAATTTGGAGAAGCTTCAAACAAAGTAGTTATAGAAGAGTTCTTATCAGGACTTGAGGTTTCTTATTTTGCCTTAAGCGATGGTAATAATTACAAACTATTTCCAGAAGCAAAAGATTATAAGCGCATAGGCGAAAACGATGCAGGATTAAACACAGGAGGCATGGGAGCCGTTTCTCCAGTACCATTTGCCAACGAAAGATTTACCAAAAAAGTAATTGAAAGAATTATTGAGCCAACCATTCAAGGGTTAAAAAAAGATGGCATTCATTATCAAGGCTTTGTATTTTTTGGTCTTATTGAGGTAAATATGGAACCATATGTAATTGAATATAATGTTAGAATGGGCGATCCGGAAACCGAGGTAGTTATTCCGCGAATAAAATCAGATTTACTAGACTTATTAGCTGCTGTACCTAGCCAAAAACTAAATGAATACCCTTGCGAGTTTAATTCTGAAACTGCCACAACAGTTATGCTAGTGTCGGGTGGTTACCCTGAAAATTACGAAAAAGGCAAGCTTATAACAGGACTAAATAATGTCAAAGAAAGTTTACTATTTCATGCTGGAACACTAAAAAAAGGAAACGATATTGTTACCAATGGTGGTCGTGTAATTGCACTAACATCAATAGCTGAAAATAAAGCAGAAGCATTAAAAAAATCATACAAAAGTGCTGAAACAATTTCTTTCGATGGGAAAAATTATCGAAAAGATATAGGATTTGATATTTAAATAGAGCCACATGTTATTAAAGTTTTTTAAGAGTAATTTGCCATATGTAGTTGTATTAATTCCTATACTTGGAATACTGCTTTGGTTGCCCTCACTATTTCCGGAATTGTCGTTAAAACCAGTAGCTACTATTAAACAATATTCGCCAGTATATGGCTGGTTAACAAGCCCATTACAAGCAAATTACTATTTAAGTACCATAATAGCACTAATTCTTTGTGTTTTGCAATCGTATTTATTAATTCGATTAAACTTTAAGTATATATTTATTGAGAGTAAAACCTATTTACCAGCAGTAATATTCGTGCTAATTTGTTCTGCTCTTTTTTCGAACCAAGCACTACAACCAGCTTTAATCGCAAATTTATTTATTCTTCTGTCCTTTGATAAGGGACTGTTAATAACAAAAGACAGAAATCAGATAAAAAAGTATTATGAAAGCGGTTTGTTTTTGGGACTTGCGACATTAATAACACCAACACTAATATTTATTCTACTTATTATTTGGATTACATTATTTGTTTTAAAAAACTTTAATTGGCGAGAATGGATGGCTTCTATTTTGGGCCTACTAACACCCATAGCATTCTATCTATCAATTGCCTACTTAAATAACAACTTTTCATTTTCAAAAAACAGTTATATTGAGCTATTAACAATATCATCTGAAAATATTCTACAGTTTTCAGATATTAATATTATAGCATTTGCAACTTTCTCTTTTATACTACTTGTTACGTTGCTTACAACACTTAGAATTATTGGAACAAAGAAAATTAGTAGCAGAAAGTACTATATACTATTTATTTGGATGTTTGTATTAGGATTAGCTTTATATACAACTATGCCATCCATGGGTGAAGAATTAGCATATTTTATGGCTATTCCCATGTCCATAATATTTACCTTGTTTTTTGTAGAGATTAGAAGCAAGTGGCTTGCTGAATTATTTTTTACTTTATTATTTGCAACAATTGTTATTATTATTTGGTTTTGAACCAAACTGACCAAATATTGTTTCCAATTAAATTATGAAAGAGAAACAATCGAAAAATAGCCCGGAATATGAGATAGCTGAATTAAAAGATCAACTATCTAATTATAAAAGTTTTTTTACTGATGCCATAGATGCAAGTGGAATTATTGAGATTGAATCAAATGGCAAAAATCAGGATAGTTATTTACTATCTACCGCCAACAATTCATTCTTTGAATTATCAGGAATAACTAGCAAAGAGCTACCGATGCCTGCTACAGAAGCATTTAGTTTTCTCGATAACTTTTCGTCAAATTTGCTAGTACAAGCAAAAGGGTACAAAAAAGATGGTTTGCTAAAACTTAACTTAACTTCTAAAAAAGAAAGCTACAGTTTAAAACTAAAAAAGACAGGTGCAGATAGTTTTCTATTTTCAATTAGTAATACAACAAATATACAATTTCAACGTCAAGAATTAATTGAAAAGAAACAACAATTAAAAGAATCGCAAAGTATTGCTAATATTGGGCAATGGACTGAAAATCATGAAACAAAAGCCCATACCTGGTCCGATGAATTCTATAAAATACTTAACATTTCAGATAGAACCAAAATAAGTCCATCATTTAAGTCCTTTTTATTGTTTGTGCATGCTGATGATAAAGAAGAAGTAGAACTTACATTTAAAAATGCAATTATTAGCAAGTCGGGGTATGAAATAGCTCATAGACTTAAATTACAAAATGGAGCAGTAAAACACGTAATTCAAAAGTGCTACACTAATTATGACAGTAAATGTAACCCAGTGCTTTCATTTGGTATTATACACGACATTACTGCATTTGAATACACAAAGGATGAATTAAGAAAAAGCGAGGAAAAATTCCGTTCTATCTTCGAACATGCTCCAATGGCAATTGTACTAATGAACAAACTACTGCAGCCTGAAATGCTAAACAATCATTTCTGCAAAATTCTTGGATACTCAAAAGAAGAAATTATGCAGCAAAACATGCAAACTTTAACTTTTGCTGAAGATTTTGAAACAAATTCATTACTATATAATCGTCTATTTAAAGGAAAAATAAATTCTTTCACAATATCTAAAAGGTATCTGAAAAAAGATACTACCAAAGTTTGGGTTAAGGTAACCGTTTCAGCCATACAAAATAAGCAAGGGTTACCAAATAAAGCAATAGCAATGGTACAAGATATTTCAGCGGAAAAAAAAGCTAACGAAGAGTTACTAAATAGTGAATATAAGTACCGCACGCTAATTGAGAATGCAAATGATGGTATTGGACTATTTGATTTAAACATGAAACCCATTGTTTACAACACTACCCTTTATGAAATGCTCGGATACAATTTATCTGAGTTTCTTGGTTTAAATCATAAGCAATTTGACCTTTTTCATGCTGAAGATAAAGATTCGGCAAAAAACGCAATAGAAAAAGTGAAAAAGAATAAGAAGATAAAAATTGAAAAACGATTAATAAATAAAGATGGGCAGTATAAACACTATTCAATAAGCTATATTCCTGTAGTACATGAAGAAAAACCTGCAATACTGATTTTTAGGCGAGATATTTCGAAAAGAAAAGAAGCAGAATTTCAGAATGAAGAATACAGGCTATTTCTTGAAACCATTATGGAAAATTTACCTGTTTCATTATTTGCAAAAACTACACCCGATTTAAGGTATCTGTATTGGAACAAGGCAATGGAACTAATGACCAATATTTCAAATGAAGATGCTATAGGCTGTACCGATTTTGAACTATTTCAATCAAAGGCGCTTGCTAAAGAATTAAATAATGAGGATATTAAAGTATTAAAAAATAAAAAACGCTTAGAAAAAGAGCATGTGTTTACAAATATTATAGGGCAAGCCAAGCAAGTTAAAACAATTAAAACTCTACACAATCCTTCTACCGGAAATCCAATTATACTAGGTATTTCAGTTGATATAACCGAGTTAAAAAACATTGAAAAGCAGGTTGAACAATCAGATCAACTATTAAAAGAAGCGCAAAAAATTACTAAACTTGGTTATTGGGAATACGATGTAAAAAAGGATTTGTTATTTGACAACGTTGAAAACAGACACATTTTTGGCACCGAAAAACTGCAGTACTTCTTAAACACAAATCAATTGCTTGAAAAAGTACTACCAACCGACCACAATATTCTTAATACAGCATTTAAAGAGTGCGTTGAACAAAAGAAAACTGGTGAAGGTATAATACGTATTATGGTTAATAATAAAATTAAACATATTTCAATTAATTATAAACCTGTTTTAAACAATGCTGAGGAAGTAATAAAACTCAGGGGCACTTCGCTAGACATTACTAGAATAAGAGAATCGGAAATTGCTCTTCGCGAAAGCGAAAACAGATCTAAACAAGCAGAACATATTGCTAAAGTAGGATACTGGAATTATGATTACATTACAAAACAAACACAATTTTCGGATGAAGTAGCAATCATTCTTGAACTTAAAGACACAAGGAACAATATACATTTCAATAATTTATTTGAGTCGGTTCATCCGAATGATAAACTTGCTACAGCAGTTGTTTTTCACAAATCAAAAGGCTCTGCTAAACCATTCGATTTCGACTTTAGAATTATTACTCCTAAAAATATCATTAAATACATTAGAGCAAAAGGTACTTTTGTTAAAAACCAGGAAGGACAGCTTATACGTTCTATTGGAACCTTTCAGGATATAACAGAATTAAAACTAAAACAAATGGAACTTGAAAAATACAGTAATCATTTGCAGGAAATTCAAAAACTATCAAGAACTGGCTATATTGAAACGGAGTTAAATACAACATCCATAACTTTCTCAGATTCGCTAATAGGTATTCTTGAGACACAAACGCCGCTAAAGACTACTGAGTGCTACAATAAATTTATTTTGGAAGAAGATAGACTTACTGTTAACAAAACACTTGAATTAACAATTAAAAACGAAGATTCTCATAATATTCAATACAACCTTAAACTTGAAAATGGTCAAATAAAAACAGTAAATGAGATTTGTAAAATAATTAAACAAACAAATCCTGTTCGTCATTTTATTACTCGAATTATTCAAGATATTACCTATATAAAAGAAAAAGAATTTGCACTAACTAAGTCGGAATTACAATTAGATCAAGCTATTTCCACCAATATAATTGGTGTTTGGGACTACAATATAGATACAGATACCTATGCCTTTTCCAAAAAAGCGAAGAGTATTCTTAATATTACCAACGAAAACGAAAACTTTCGATTAAAAAGCATCATAGATATTATTCACCCTGATGATAAGTACTCTGTAAAAAAAATATTTTCAAAATGCTATCAACAAAAAGAGAACTATACACTAAGCTATAGAATTACTCCTTTTAATAAAACAGAAATAAAGTATATAAAAGATACAGGAAGATTCTACAAAAATAAAAATGGTCAATGGATTATTTCAGGAACAATAAGTGATATTTCTGACATTAGAGAAACAAAAATGCAATTAGACTTGGCACATGAAATAATTGAAACCTTAAATGAACATTCTACAACTCCAATAGCTGTAGTTCAGGATAATGCAATTGTGTATTCAAATACTATTTGGAAAACCAAAATTACTACAAAGCTTAAATTCACTGAAAAGGAGTTTTTGTTTGAATTAATAAATAATAGCTCAGTTAAAAAAGCTTTAGCTGCAAATAACGAGGGCCTGAAATCTTTAGCAGATATTGATTTAAAAACGGCTAAAGCAAATAAAATAAAAGCCGATTTAATTTTGAAAGCAATTACAATCAAAAACAAACCAGCTTTACTAATAAATATTATATTAAAATAATTATTTCATATTTACATAAGAAAGTATAGCCACTGCTGCACCCGCTTTACCACCCTTAAACGATATATTAATACTATACATACCAGTTTTGTTGCACTGGAAGCCAAGTCCTGTCAAAAAGCTTCCATCTGCCTTTAAATTTGATCCTAGAACCTTTACGTTCTCCCTTAAAGTTAATACAGCTTCACCAGAATATCCTTCGGCATTACATACAGTAAATTTATACAAGGTACCTTTATTAAGAATAACATTAAACTTTGCAGTTGGAGGCGATACACTACTAGCAGAAAGCTTAACCTTATAATCTTTTAAATAAGTAGCATTACCAATACCCAAAGCACAAACATTAACTAATTCATCACTCTGAGCATAAGTATTACCAATACTCGAAAGAAATAATAAAACGAATACTATTTTCAAAATTCTCTTCATCTTACAAATTAATTATTTTAGTACGTACATCAATAATTGCACCAATAATACTAGTTAAGGTCTCGTCTGACATATCAATATGCTGCTTGTCGTTTTGAATAATTATAAGCATTCCATCTACCTCTTTTGCTTCAGGTTCGCCCATTTCATAAGTTATTTTCACACCTTCATATTCCTTTTTTACGATTTCAATTTGTGCTATTAAATCAACAAAACTAGGATCATTTTGATAATTCTTTAAAATTAAAATAAGATCGTTTAAAACAAGCTTCTGATCTGCAATACGCTCAACAATATCAGCTCTAGGAGCATCTTTTGCAACCATAGCCGCTAAATACATACCTTCAATCCACATTCCAGTTACTATAAGCGAACTAATATTTCCTCTGTTCGATTGCCTCAAATATTCGTCCATATTATTGAAACTTGAAACCGATATATACATTAACGAGTCAAGATTCTCATTATTTGTTGCTAGCCTTTTTATGGTACTAAAATCAAAAAATTGCCCTATCCTTAGTTCATTTGACAGTGTTTTAATTGCTGTCATATTAGTAATTACTGACCCTGTTTTTTCATACATATTAAGATAGCCCAAATCACAACCATACACACCAAGGTTTAAAGCTTGTTTAAAGTTCGTATTCAAATCATCTATTCTACTTGTTGAAGCAAGCATTTTTTGTGAAAATGGAACTCCCGAAGATTTAAGCAAAGCAGCCATTTCTACTGGAGAAGATATATTATCTATAATATCTTCCATGGCTTCCTTTGAAATCATAAGGGGTTTATCATTAAATATTGAATCAGGTATTTCAATATCGTTTGAAATACTCTTACTGCCATCTCCTTTACATCCAAATTGTAACAATAATGTTACAATAAAAGCTGCAAATACTATTTTTAACCAATTTCTCTTCATGAGTATTAATTTTTTATAAAAATAAGCCTTTTTTATTAACAAAAAAAAGGTATTCGGTGTATCATTTTTGAAATATATTCAGAATCTTCTTCAACCAATCATAATATAAAGCAACAAAGCCCACAATAGACATTACCCAAACTACCCACATGTTAAACCAGAAAGTATCAATATTTTTACCTGCAAAATGTTTTGTAGGTGAGTAAAACTGCGCCCTAAAATTAAAAGAATGTTTAACCCAAGGAATCTCATAAATAGGGTCAACTTGTTGAATTAGTCTATCTTTATACGCAATTATTTTATTCTTTTCATATATTTTCTTTACAATATCGCCAGCAGCTTCGTTGTGATATGCTTGTCTTTTTGCAAGGTAAACACCTGGATAATTCTCATCTAGATATCCAATAGTAGCTTGCTTCTTTTTATTTGCTTCTGAGAAAAGTG
Source organism: Salinivirgaceae bacterium (assembly GCA_030620515.1). Lineage (GTDB taxonomy): Bacteria > Bacteroidota > Bacteroidia > Bacteroidales > SZUA-534 > JAUXEM01. The sequence continues at coordinate 57,840 of JAUXEM010000001.1, read as the reverse complement.
TTGCGTAAAATATCTCCAGTTTCTTTACATATTCTGAAGTAGCCAATCCTATTTCAGGAGTAAATTTTTCTATGGTTAAATCATTAATATGTTCGTATTTTATTTTAGGCACACGCACTAATTCTTTGCTTATTTCATTTTTAAGCAGAGCTAGTCTCTCGCTTATCTGTATCTTTATGGTGTCATTTTCGGTATTAATAGCACGAATACAATAGTCAATACGATCATTAAGTTCTGGCAAATAATATACATTTTTAAAATCAGCAATGCTCATCTTCTGCTCAAGGTCAAAGTAGTCTTTTTCGAATTTATTATCCTTAAATTGCCTAACCATTAACCCTTCGTACACCCAACGAGTAGCCATGAATTCACAAACAGGGGGTACACCTTCAATGCTACCAACAGCACGATTTAATTTATCAAAACTAAACATAGCCCCTCCTAATGCCATTTGTGGTATCATTACAAGCGGTATCATAATATAAATAGTAACTGCTGAGTTAAATGCAGACGATAAGTTTAAGCCTAAAACATTAGAGAATGTTGCTATTGTAAAAAGAGCCCACCAATATTCAAACCATAAACCCCTAATGTCTAAAATAAGATTACCTACAAGAACAAAAAGTAATGCTTGAATTGCAGATAAAATTATAAGAATAGATATTTTGGAAGTAAGGTAACTTGAGCGGCTTAAATTTAAAAAGGCTTCTCGTTTAAGAATTTTCCTGTCTTTAAAAATCTCTTCACCACTAACCATTAGTCCAAGGAACATAGCCACAATCATACTCATAAAAATATACACAGGGATATTTTCATTTTCTCTGAATATGTATATTTTAGAATTCGGATCTGCAATGTATCTGATTAGAAATGCTAAAATAAACCCTAGTAGCGGAGCTTCAAGTATATTAAGTAATATATACTGACGGTTACTTATTTTTGCAAGTGAGTCTCGCTTAAAATAAATAAGCATTTGCTTAAACCAAGAGGGTATATTTAATGATTTTGGAGGTTCCTTTTCTTGGTCTTTATGTTTTTCTAGCTCGTGCTTTTCTTTATATTTTCGTTCCCATTCTGTTGGAATAATCTTTCTCTTATTCGTGTAACGACCAAATTCATCAACAACCTGCGCATCAATAATATTAAATATTAACTCTGGATTAACATTTCCGCATGTTTGACACTCGCCTTGATTGCTATTAATTTGGGCATCTATTTTTTTAAAATAAGTTACTGCTTCAACTGGATTACCATAGTAAATTAAATAACCACCAGTATCGAGTATAACCATTCGGTCGAACATTTTGTATATTTCCGATGATGGTTGATGAATTACTACAAAAATAAGCTTTCCTTTCATGGCAAGCTCTCGTAGTAAATCCATTACATTTTCAGAATCGCGTGATGAAAGTCCAGAGGTTGGTTCATCAACAAATAGAATCGGTGGTTCTCGAATTAATTCTAATGCAATATTAAGACGCTTACGTTGTCCTCCACTAATTGTTTTGTTGAGTGGCGATCCCACTTTAAGATCTTTTCTGTCGAGCAAACCAAGGCTTTCAAGAGTAGAAGTAACTTTTTTGTGCAATTCATCTTCACTAAAGTTTTTAAAACAAAGTTTAGCATTAAAATATAGATTCTGGTAAACGGTAAGTTCCTCAATTAATAAATCGTCTTGAGGGATATATCCAATTACCCCTTCCATTTTTTCCTTTTCTGTATGAAGGTTAATGCCATTTATTAATACTTCACCTTGAGAGGGAGTTTCAATACCTGTTAAAACATTTAATAAAGTGGTTTTTCCGGCACCACTAGCCCCCATTATTCCAATAAGACGTCCTTGTTCTTCCGACAAGTTAATGTCGCGTAAGCCAATTGTACCATTTGGAAATTTGAACTCTACATCGTTTACATTATAGGTAATATGAGCTGAGGTAATATCGCTCATAAATTTGGAAACTATATCGCTATAATAAACTGGCTTGCCTTTTGGAAAACGAATAGCACTACCATGTGCAAACAGATATATATTACTTGTTCTTACTGGTAAACCATTTAATAATAATACTTGGTTACCTGTATATCGAAGAAAATAAAGTTCAACACTTATTATCTTTAGAATATAGACATCCTTATCAAGTTCTTCAATTTTAATATGCTTTGCATTCTCGCATTCAATATGTTTATCATTAACTAAAAGAATGCTTGAAATATCAAGATCAATATACTGTTCCTTAATAACGAATGTATTTATACTTTCGAGTTCTTCGGTAGAGATATTAAAAACTTCGGCTACTGTGTTAATAATAGCCATTCTTTGTTCCGAAAACTTTCTGTCAGCAGCAACTAATTCAAATAAACGAACAAGCACAACAACTTTTTGCTCCTGTGTAAGGGTTTTATTAATCTTTTTACAAATACCAAGTATCTTAACAGAATCCTTAACAGATGTAAGTTTAATTTCACCATTTTCTCTATTAGCTCTATTCTCTTCACGACTTTCAATACCAGCATGCTTATAAAACAATGCCATGTATTCTTCAACAAAATCAGAGCTTAATTGAGAGGTCAAGAAATTTTCAACAAAGTCAATTTCATTATCTTCAACACCACCATCTTGTTTTGCTATAATAGCAAACAGTCGCATCAACGCTTTTAAAATCTCTTCACTCATCCTATCGGATATTAATTTACATTATGTAGTATAACTTTACCACATACAAAGCTTTAATCCATTGGATAGCTAATTTGCTCAAACGGAACTTCTACTATATCAGCATATTCTTCTCCTGCTTCTTCCATATCCTCATCGTCTTCAGGAAAATGCCAGCGAACTAATACGTCCTTGCCAGACTCATACATTTCCTCAAGCTTCAAAAGAATATCTAATAGCATTTTTGAGCTAGCAGTATTAAAGTAAACAAGCTTAAAATTAAATACTGTTTTTGCAATAGCTTCTTCTGAATATCTTTCAAGCCATTCTAAAATTGGCTCGTAGAAAGCAGCAACATCTTCCGGTAACGAACGACCTGAAACTTCGAAAATCTCATTAGCAGCATCAAATGTTACACTAGGAGTATCATCGGTTCCTACTATTTTTATAACCTCCATAATTAAGTTTTTAATTATTATTTCTTGAAATTTTACAACTCAACACAAAAAAAGAAAAATCACTATTAATAGGTATAAACTTATAGTTTAATGAATTCCCCGTTTTCTTAGCAATATCAATAAAGCCAAGACCAGCTCCTCCTTTATTAGAAAGACGACCTTCCCTTATTTGTAATTTATATAGCTTTTTCAATCCATCTCTATCGAGACTATTAATTTTTTCTAAAACCTCTACCATCTCAGAAACCTTTTCAGAGTTTACTTTATTACCAGTTGTAATAAAGTAGTCTTCTTCAGTTCTGCTTAGTAAAAATGCTCCTTTACCATCTTTTCTACTTTCATTTTTACGATAGTTTTCTGCATGTTTGCCAACATTCTGTAAACATTCTACCATAACATGAAAAACTTTCTTTTGTGTAGAGTGAGCCTCTTCTTCAACCTCCATATTATTTTCTGTTAAAGAAGTAAAAGCTTTAGTTATCTGGTGGGTTATTTCTCCCTCATATACCAAAAGAACTTTATGCTGTTCCATTGATTCATGAAAGCTATAAACGAAATCCAGAAAATCTTTTGTATCTGCACCTTTCCCAGCCATAATTGGTTTTTTTATAATTAAAATTCTATACCTATTAATAATACATCATCAATTTGCTTAATATCACCTTTCCATTGTTCAAAATCATCAGAAAAATAACCTTCATAATCCTCCATCATAAAGTCTGGATTTTGAGTAATAGCTTCTCTAATTCTTTTGGCTTGATATTTTCTTCTATCTGGTCCACCAATTTGATCTGGTAAACCATCGGAAAAGAAAAAGACTTTATCGCCATTTTCCAAATTAATTGAGTGATTTTCGAAATCTTTTTCTGGTTTTTTACCATGTGGTATTCCACCAATTGCTTTTCGATTGCCCTTATATTCACTCAACTCATTGTTACGCAGTAGATATAATGGACGATGTGCTCCTGAGTATTCCAACAAATTAGTTTTCAAATTAATCTTACAAAGAGCAATATCCATACCATCTCTTGCATCGGAGTCAATTCTATCTTGTTTTAAAGTTTTTCTTACTCCCTCATGAAGCTTGTCTAAAATTACTCCTGCATCTATATCATGGTAATGATCTACTACATTATTCAAAATAAAGTAACCAACAAATGACAATAATGCACCTGGAACCCCATGTCCCGTACAATCAACAGCTGCAATAAAAATATCATCTCCCTTCTTAAAAAACCATGGAAAGTCTCCACTTACAACATCTCGAGGTTTATAATAAATAAATGATTTTGGCAGAAACTCTTGAACAAATTTCGTGTTTGGTAAAATTGATGTTTGAATTCTTTGGGCATAATTAATACTTTCAGCAACAGCCCTATTCTTCTCTTTAACTACTTGTTCAATCTTTTTTTGCTCAGTAATATCATGAGCAACAAATAAAATAGTTTCCAAATCTTTATCATCACTAAATTCTGGTATAGCATTTACCTGCATAATTCTATCGCCAAAATTTGTAGGAAAGGTAGTTTCAGAATTTGTTTTTTGCAATGACGATTTAACCGTTTTTATAGATTCAATAAAGAAATCCTTAATCTCTTTTTTAAACTCAACCTCGGTAAGTCTACTTTTTATAATCTCGTTATTATCAACGCCTGTAAATATTTTTACAATTGGGTTGGCATAAAAGAATTGACCCGTTGGACTTAATCTAATAATCATATCGGGGGAATTCTCAGACAAAGATTGCATTTTACTTTTCATGCGTTCCTCTTTCTCTGCACGTTTTCGTTCTGTTATGTCTTGTGAGTTTACAAGAATTCCACCTATTGCTTGATCATTGAGCAGGTTTCGTCCAATAGACTCAATGAATATTTTCTGACCATCCTTACGCATATAGGTATACTGAATAGTTTCTGCATGACCAGGATTTTCCCTTAAGTTAACAAACATTTCAGAGAACTCTTTTACTCCTTTTGCTGTTAGTCTATCTAAATCCTTACCATCCATCATTTCTTCAACAGAATAACCATATATGTTTAAAACAGATGGACTAATGTATTTTAGCTTCATCTCTTCATCGTAAATGGAAATTATCTCTGATGCATTTTCAAGCAAAGAGTGCAATCGTTTTTGGGCATTTTCAACTTCTTTTATTTGAGTTCCAAGATTACTATTGGATTTTTCTAATTCCTCATGTGTTGCACGCATTTCTTCGGCATTCTGCCTAAGCTCTTCCTCATTTTCCTGCAGCTCATTTGTCATTTCTTGAGCATCTTTCAAAAGTTTTTCTGTGCGTGTGTTTACTTTAAGATTAAAAATGGTTCGCGCAATAATGTCACTTAGTTCTTCTAAGAATCTAATAGATAGTTCATCAATATCATTATCAAGAGATGCAAATTCCATGACTCCTTGAAGCTTGTCATCGGTTATTAACGGTACTAGTAACAATGACGAGGGCTTCTTATCACCCATAATTCCTGAAGAGATTGTAACATACTCTTTAGGTATTTCACGTCTAAAAATAGTTGCCATTTCATAAGCACATTGTCCAACCAAGCCTTCTCCTATAGCGAATTCCTGAGTTAAAAACTTTTGTCTATTATAAGCAAATGTAGCAGTATTGCTAAGTTTTTTTTCTTCACTATCGTAAATGTAAAATGCTCCTTGTAAAACATTTATATATTTTATTAACTCAACAAGAGTTGTGTATGACAGGGTATCTAGGTCATTCTGCATACGCAAAATATCCGATACAATATCTTTACCTTTTGCTATCCAATTTTGTTGTTTCTCATTTTCATTGGTTCTTGATAAATTTTCTCTCATTATTTTAAGAGATTGTCCAAGAATATCATTGTCATCTATATCTTCGTCAGAAACACTAAGATCTCCATTGCCAATTTTTTTAGCAAAACGAGCATTCATATTTATAACATTATCCTTCTCTTCAATAATGTTACCCATTTCATTTTCAGTTGTTTGATGCGATATTGTGACAATATAACCTACACCTCCAAGAATTAATGGGGATAAATCAACAATAAAATAAACAGGGGCTGCCTTATGCATTTCCCATAATCCGGCTAAGGAAATTGAGATGTCAGTAAAAATAAAACCAATTATCCAACTTAAAAATGGAATCAATAATCCAAATATTAATAATCCTAGAGTGTAATTTACTCGGTTATTAACCCTGAATATTACTAAATTGGCAATCTTTTCTGCAATTTTATTCATCTATCTCTTTAGTTTATTCTTATACTACTGGTGCTAAATTACCAAAGCTTTCTGAAATATCTTTAATTCGTCTGGCAAAGCTGTCTCCAAATGATTTAAATGATGCTAATTCTACAATACCAACTACATTGTTATTCTTATATATTGGCAAAATTACTAAATGACTAGGTTTATTATTCCCCAAGCCAGAAACTACCTCAACATAACCTTCTGGAATATCGGAAAGAAAAATAGCTTTATTGTCTTTTACTACTTGCCCCGCTAACCCCTCTCCTTCTTTAAAATCTGAGGGTTTTTGTTCTGAATAATAGGCGTAGGTAGCTGTCGACTTATATAATCCCTCTTCTTTACTGTGTTTATAAACTAAGCCTGTTATAATCTCCAATTGCTTACTAATACCATTTAATAAGCCTAAGCCAAATTTGTCCCAGTCCTCATGTTTCCCAACATCAGCAATTAATCTATTTAAGTTAAATGTTAAATCATCTGCTTCTTTTACTTTTTCCTCTACTTCTTTTTCATAATTATTTAATTCAGTCTCTTGGAGTACTTTATTTGAATTCGCTTCTTTTATTATTGAGTTAATAACTTTAAGTGATATTAATACAGAACTTACTACAACAGGTATCTCAATTAATAAAATACACATAATTGCAATTATCCTCCATTGCTGCTTAAATGCAGAGGCTCCATCAATTATCATAAATAATGAAACTACAATTAGTATCAAAAATATTGATAAATTAATTAGTAATCTGCGCTTATGTAAACGAAACTCATTCATCTGTTTATATTATAATTTTCAATTGCCAGATGGAATATCCACTCCGCCAATTTTTCTTTCCAATTCTGTAGTACATTATTAATCATGGTTATGTGTTTTAAGCAATTTGCCATGAATGATTCATATTAACTATCTAAATTTAGTAAAAATTCTATAATTTTTCTTGTATTATAAACATGATCTACTTCTGTGGCACTTATTGCAGCTTGAGTCATGGTTGGAACCTGACAGTCGCTTGGGTCTTGAACAATTGTTAACCCACCAGAATCATTAACTGCTTTAAGCCCTAGTGCTCCATCTTTGTTTGCTCCACTTAATATAATTCCTACTAATTTACGTTTATAATTGTATGATGCCGAAGAAAAAGATAAATCAATAGATGGTCGAGAATGATTAACTACATCCTCTGTTGATAAAGTGAATCTATTTCCAAGCTCAACATACATATGATAATTTGCAGGTGCTAAATAAATTTTACCTGCTTTTATAGGATCTTTATCGTTTGGCTCAAGAATAGGCATTTTAGATTTTATGGATAAGGCTTCAACAAATCCGGATCTAACATGCTTTAGCCTATGAAGACATAAAATAACAGGCAAAGAATAATTCTCAGGCAACGAGGCAATTATCTTAGTAATTACCTGAAAGCTTCCTGCAGAACCTCCTATTATAACAGCCTTATAGTCCATATTAGTCAAATCTTTTTCTATAAATTTTCTCAATATCATTCACTAACTGCATTCTTTTGCCCACTTCAGAATGCTCAAGCGTTTCTTTATTTCCGATCATTAAATGTCCTCCCACAGTAATATTCTGGGTTAATTTTCTCACTACTTTCTCATATAGTGGCAAATTATATTGAATAAGAATATTTCTAAAAACAATTATTCTATATCCTTTAGACGGATTTTCTTGAGAAACATTCATGGTATTAAACTCTACACCATTTAACAAAGTAGTATCCATAATTGCTTTTGTTCCCTCAACGGTATAGTGCTTTTTAAGGTCTCCATCTCCTGCAAATCTAACATAATTAGCATCACCAACCTCCATTTTCTTCATGTCGTAAAAGCCACCATTTCTAATCCTTTCTATTCTTTTTGTACTTGGACATGAAACTTCTACTCTTATTTTATCTCTTAATCCTGATTCTCTAAGTAAAATCATTAAAGAATAAATTTCCTCACCAGATGATACTCCTGCTAACCAAATTTTTGATCCTACTGTTGATGTAATGTCTGGCAAATAATTCTCTCGTAATTCTCTCCAAAAAGAAGGATCTCTAAATAGCTCAGTGCTATCAATCATTAACTGATCAATAAACTCGTCTTTATTAAAATTATTGCTTTTAATGTCTAAAATAAAATCATCAATAATTGGGGCATTAAAATAGAATAAGAGATGCGAAAAACGTTTTTTTAAAGTTGTAAGATTATAATCCTTCAAATCAAGGCCAAACGATTCATGAATCGCCGCAATTATCTTTTTTGTATCTACTATGCCTAAATTATTTATCATTCTAAATATATGCTTTAAAACTGCTTCTTTTTATAAAACCCTTTGGTACGATCAAAGTTATTTGACACAGGTCCTAAAATACTTTCATGAGCCCCTAGTACCAGGTATCCATCTCTATACAAACTATTGTTAAACAGTTCGATAACGTGATTTTGCAATTTATTATTAAAGTAAATAATTACGTTTCTACACAATACTAAATCAAATTTTGAGTAGAAAATATTTCCATCATTAACTAAATCATGTTTTCTAAAAACAACCTTTTCACGCAAAAATTCCTTCATCTTAATGGTATCTTTTACCTTATCAATATCAAAGTATTTTTCGTATGGAACATCTTTTGTTTCTTCAAAGTTTAAAGGGTTCTCTTTAATTACTTTGTCAAAGTTGTCTAAATAACCTAAGTTAAATCGATATTTATAAACTCCTGCTTTAGAAGACTCAAGCATTTCAGAATTAATATCGGTAGCAAAAACTTTTGCCTGCTCGAACATGCCAAGTTCATGTAATAAAATAAGCATGGAATATATCTCCTGCCCACTTGAACATCCTGCATGCCAAATAAAAATTGACTTATTCTTTTTTAACTTTGGTAAAATCTGGTGTTTTAAGGTAATCCACATATCAGAGTCTCGAAATAGCTCTGTTGTATTAACTGTAATATCCCTAACAACCTTCTCTAGAAAAAACTTGTCCTTTGAAATCTTAAGCGACAACTGATTAATATCCATATGATTATCAATCAAAAGCTTCTCAACTCGTCTTTTAAACGATCTTTCAGAATAATCGCTAAAATCATAAGTGGAAGCCATTTTGATTGCGGTAATAAATCGCTGAACATCCTCATTTGTTACCATAGACTAAAATTGCCGTTATTTAATATTTATAATCTGCTGCTATGAGCAAGCGTAAAAATAATAATTTTTATTTAATAATATATTGTGAGTAGAATTATATTTACATTACTCGTAATTTTTATTTAATTTTATTTTATGACTTCTAAGTATCTAACAATTGGAGTTTATGGGATTCAAGATATTAACACAAGCGATATCCCCACTATATCACACGATCATGGTATTGCCATTATGCAAAATGGAGCAGTTATAAGGAGTATTCATATTGAACGGTTAAATAGAAAAAAACAAAGTGCTGAATTAGGTTTTATGCTTTATAGCTTATTAAAAAGTGAGAACTTACTAAATGAACCTTGCAATTACATTTTTATAGACAATGTTTTAGGTAGAAGCTTTATAAACACAGAAGGCAATATTAGATTTGAAGCTCCTATACAAAAAAAACTCAAAGCAAATATTGAGGAAGGAAATCTATGGCTGTTGGATAAGAATATTAAGGCTTATGCCCTTAATCATGAACTTGCACATATTGGAAGTTGCCTTCCCTTTTTTGGAGATTATAAAGAAAACAGCCTATTAATTCACTTTGATGGTGGTGCAAGCAAAAGTAATTTTTCAGCATGGCATTACTATAACCACGAACTTACTTTGGTTGAATATAACTGGGATTTAAAATGGCTTTCGTCTTTATATAATGCAAATGCTTTAGTTTTTAGCATAGTTAATGCCAAACAAAAAGATTTAAATAGTGTGCCTGGAAAATTTATGGGATTTGCATCGTTTGGAACCTATTCGGAATCTATTGAAAAATGGTTACGTCAAAATTCTTTTTTTGAAACCTGTTGGAAAAATAAGAAAGCCTTTTTTGAATCGGCAAAAAAACACTTCAATATATCTATTAAACATATTGATCAGAAGGCCTCTTTTATTCAGGATGTTGCAACAACAATTCAACATATTTTTATCCGTGAATCATTCAAAAAAATATCAGAATTACAAAAAGCAATTAAAGCAGAATACTTATACTATTCAGGTGGTTCGGCTCTAAACATCTTGCTAAATAATAAAATTATTGAATCGGATATATTTGCCAATGTTTTTATTCCGCCTTGCTGCAACGACTCAGGATTAGCTCTAGGGGCAGCCGCCTTTTTTGAATGGAAACAAAACAATAACATTAAAATAAGCTCTCCTTATCTGAATAATTGGGGAATAGAACATTACAATGCAAAACACAGCCAAGAAACAATAAAGAAAGTTGCTGATTTACTAAAAGCTAAAAAAGTAATTGGTGTAAGTAATAATCAGGCTGAAATTGGACCTAGGGCGTTAGGAAACAGAAGTATTTTAAGCTTAGCATCTGACAAGAAACTTGCTCAAAAATTAAGCATGCAACATAAAAAAAGAGAATGGTACAGACCAGTTGCTCCAATTATGCTTGAAAAAAATGCTAAATATTTTACTGGTAAAAATAGCATTCACCATTTGTCGAAATATATGCTACTCGACTTTTTAATATTACCTGAAAAACAAAAAGAACTTATTGGCGCTGTTCATATTAACGGCACAGCCCGAATTCAAACTATTTTTAATAAAGAGGAGAATCCTTTTATTTACGATTTACTAACATACTTAGATGAAAACCACAATGTTAAAGCCCTAATAAACACCTCGTTCAATATTAAGGGAGAACCAATAGTTCATACTATTGAAGATGCTGTAAAAAGCGCAAAAAACATGCAACTTGATGCTGTTGTTTTAAATGGCAAACTGGAATTACTAACTAGAGTTTGTCCATAATGTAAATTACTTTGGGGCAAGCCCACAAGGCATAAAAATTCAAAAAAAAACAAATTTCAAATTTCAAAAAAAACGAGGCAAGCCTTGGGGAATTATACACATAAAGATTAAACAAATCTCAATATTTGCGTTTTAGGTATGCTATTCTTTTTAAATTAACCTTGTGTCGTAAAATACTAAAACCTTTATCATTAATCATTCCTAGGACATTGCCCTAGGCTATTGACTTTCGCTCACTTCGGAGCTATTTTGCTTCGATAATAAAAAATGTAACTTTATGGACAAGCACTAACTAATCTATAAACCCAAAAGAAAAAACAACCGGCTGATGATCGGAGTGTTTAAAAGCCAAATCAATATTCTTTAATTCTATCTTTTGAATATTTGGTGAAATAAGAAAGAAATCTATAGTTGTAGTTATGGTAGTTTCAGGATTGTAGGCTTTGTTTATCATTCGGTTTGTAGGTATGTTTTCACAATAAACCCAATTCCAGCCTTCCGGCATAAAATTTTCTGCGATACGAATGCGTGTTAAATGTTCATCTTTGTGTATTTTAGCACTTTCCCCTTTTTTAGGTGGGTTCTGATTCCAATCGCCACCTACTATAACATAATTACCTTTATCGTATTCTGCCAATAAAAATTCGCGCATCAATTTCATCTGTCTCAAACGCAATGTACCATCGTCATAGGCCGAGTTGTGTGTGTTTATTATAAATAATTCTTTCCCATTTGAAGTATAGAACTTTTGTACCATAAAGCAACGGTCAAGCAAAAACAAACCTTTTGGCCAACTGTAATTTCCTTCAAAGGCATGCCTATTAACCTCAAAAGGTTGATACTTAGAATAAGATGCTATACCACTATGCGTTTTACCCATTGGATCTGATACAGGAACAGGTATAAAAAACACCTTGAAATTACAGGCAAAAGAACCAAAATAATCAGGCATTTCGTTTTGCAATGCCTTATACTGATCGTGCTTATAACTACGGCGAGAATTTATATCAAGCTCTTGCAACATATAAAAATCAATACTGTCGTGTGACTTTATTTGACTTATTATTCCTTGTAAATTTTCATTTGTACGTTCGAGCGAAGTTCGCACTTGTTCACCACCATCGTAAAAAAAACTCATATCGTCGCCCAAACCACCGTAGCCAATATTCCAATTAAAGATGTTTAATGTATCGTAAATATCTACAACAGTACCTTCATTAAGGCTAATGTTTGTAATGTGTGCTGGCTTATAGTTTGAAATTGTACTATACGCCAAAAACAATGCAAATAAAACTACTGGTGTTAAAACTATATAAGCCGAAATTTTTAGAATCCTTTTCATAACATAGGGTTTTAAGTCTCCTCAAATGTAAAGAAAAATTAGTATTATAAATTTAATCGTTATAATTTAGAATTGACACTTACCTAGGGAAGTCGGACAAGTTTCTAATACTAAGCTCTATAAAAATTTAAATAGTTGTTACTAGTGGATATATACTCCTAATATTTATGGTGTTATAAATACCTAATAACTTTTAACAAATTACAATGATGTTCAAAACCAAAATGCAAAAAACCCCTACTCAATAAACTTTCTACTTTCTTTCTAAATCTATAAAAGAATATTCTAATCCAGCCTGTTCATCGCTTGAAATTCTTTCTTCCTTAACTACCTTCCAATCATCTTTTGTTACTTCGGGAAAGAAGGTATCTGCCTCAAAATCCTTATGTATTTTTGTGAGATAAATTTTATGAGCTATTGGGAAAAATTGTTTGTAAACCATTGCTCCTCCCATTATAAAACTTTCCTCATTCTCCGAGCATCTTTCAATAGCCTCATCAATAGAATAAACCGTTTCGGCACCCTCAAACTTCTCATCAGCATTATTAGTAATTACAATATTGGTACGGTTTGGTAATGGACGGTTTGGTAATGAAAACCACGTATTACGACCCATAACCACAGTATGCCCTTTGGTTATTTGCTTAAAGCGTTTTAAGTCGGCAGAAACATGCGTAAGCAACTCATTCTTTAATCCAATGCCATTATTTTCGGCTACAACTACTATAATTGATAAGGTTTTTGCCATTATTAAAATCTTTAATTGTTAATTATAATTCTATTCTTATATAGATACGTCACCTTTTATATGAGGATGCGGGTCGTAGTTCTCTAATTTAAAGTCGTCGCCAGTAAAACTAAAAATATCTTTTACCTCAGGATTAATCCACATGTTTGGCAACTTACGTGTTTCACGCGACAGTTGCAACTTAACTTGCTCAATATGGTTTGAATATATGTGTACATCGCCAAAAGAATGAACAAACTCACCTGGTTGCAAATTGGTAACTTGTGCTACCATTAATGTAAGTAAGGCGTATGATGCAATGTTAAAAGGAACTCCCAAAAATACATCGGCGCTACGTTGATACAATTGGCAAGAAAGTCTTCCTTCGTTTACATAAAACTGAATAAATGCATGGCAAGGTGGTAAAGCCATATTCTCAATATCTCCAGCATTCCATGCACTAACAATTAGGCGGCGCGAATCAGGATTAGTTTTAATGTCGTGAATAAGTTGTGTTATTTGGTCGAGATGCGTACCATCGGGTTTTGGCCACGAGCGCCATTGGTAACCATACACATGACCAAGCTCTCCCTTTTCGTCGGCCCATTCGTTCCAAATGCGTACGCCGTTATCTTGCAGATACTTTATGTTTGTATCACCTTTAAGAAACCAAAGCAATTCATGAATAATTGATTTTAAGTGCAACTTTTTTGTAGTTAAACAGGGGAATCCTTCGGCTAAATCGAAGCGCATTTGATACCCAAAACTACTGATAGTACCAGTGCCTGTTCTATCTGATTTTTCTGTTCCGTTTACTAAAAGATGATCGAGTAGTTTTAAATATTGCTGCATAATAAGAAAGTTTACGCAAAAATAGAAGAATCATATTAGTAAGAGGTGTGTTGTTTATTCTTAAAGTATAATTGTTGAAAAGTTTTTATCTTTTGATAAATTAAGCCACTTCGAAAACAGCAGCTCGCAGCTTCGCGAGTTGCTCTTCGTTACACATTACAAATAGCTGATCTTTGGACGAAAGAGCAAAATCGGGAGAAGGATTAAAATGATATTGCCCCTTTTCGTCTTTAAGACCAACAATATTGACACCCGATATTTTTTTGAATCTTAGTTCGCCTATTGTTTTATTGCTAAAGGAACAAGAAAAATCGCCACAGCTTAACTCAATCAAGCGGACTTTTCCTTCTTCATTTTTATGCATATAATCTAGAAAACTCAAAATATTGGGACTGGCAACTAATTTTGCCATTCGCCTACCCCCAACCATATCGGGCATAATTACATTATTAGCACCAGCACGCTTTAGCTTAACATCGCTCCATTCGTGCGAGGCACGACTAATTATTTGCAAATGACTATTTAATGTTCTGGCTGACAAAACAATTAATAAGTTATCGGCATCGTGCGGCAATGTGGTTATTAAGGATTGCGCCTTTTCAACACCTGCTTTTTTTAGAAAATCATCATCAGTAGCATCACCCTCAACATACAAATATTTTTCTAAACTACGAATACGCTCAAGCTCATCATGATTGTTTTCTAAAACTAAAAATGGAACCCCCTGAAGTTTTAATACTCTTGCTGCCTCCGTTCCATTTCTACCAAAACCACACAGTATTACATGATTCGACAGTCTGTTAACTTTACGCTCGGTTCGTTTATTAATAAAATAATTTCGGAAACTACCATCTACCATAAAGCGTGTAATAGAGGTAACAGCATAAGCAAAAGCACCAAATGATGTGACAATCATAAAAACGGTAAACAACTCGCCCATTGGCGACAAAGGCTTAACCTCGCTAAAACCAACAGTTGACACTGTTATTATGGTCATAAAAAAGGCATCCATAAAAGTATAGTCCTCAATAAAAACATAGCCAATTTCACCCATCAAAACAATGGTAATTAGCAATGCTATTGAAATTGTTATGGATGAAAAACGGTTTCTTCTCATTTAACTTATACTGTATGTTTAATTACTTGGTTTCCTATTCGGCACTGCAAACAACGCCTTTTTTTACAATATACATTTTTTAGTTGAATAAGCGCCTGCGAGTCAAATGCATTTTGATTATTCATTCCTAATGCCACCCAAGATTTTGTAATGGCATTTTTTTCGCCTGGAATATTAGTCAGCCACTTTAATGCTTTCTCGCTATATTCGGGTTTGCCTTTTTGCTGTCCGTAATAAAACAACATAGGTGCAATGGTATTTATCATTATATTCTCAAAAGCATTATTACCAAGTTTCTTAACTTTTTTAATCGATTCTTTTTCAAAGGTATAATGTGTATTCCAAAATTCCGATGCCTGAATATTGAATAGATCTTTTATTGTATTTAATTCTTTAGCATCAATAATTTTAGAAAATAATGAACTTGACTGATGAATTAATGCAGCAAACTGAGCAATGCGAATAGTAGGGAAGTTTGCCGGTCTTAATCTCATAAATTTCCATAGGTGACCACTCATTGGTTTGAGATTAAATTTTGCTGCCAAATGTTTATAGTCCTTTTGCAAGAAATTCGAGTAACTATCGTTTGAATTATCAATTAATAAACCCGCTTGCCCAAAAAGAAAAGCCTCAATAAGTGGCAGCTGGTCTTTATGCTTTCCCAAATGATTTATTGGTAGGCTTTTGGCCAACATCTCGAAAGGTTGTGCGTTTGTTCTAAAACCAAAGTTTGCTGCTAGGGTTTGGTAAAATGTCTCTTCCCAATTGCTATTGTTAGCTTTAAATCTGTCCCCAATAATTTCCGCTTTCTGAGCTAAGCGTTCAACTAACAAGGCTTCTTTCCATTGAAAAATAGTAAATTCTGTTACTCTGGAAATAAATGATTCACAAGGAACCCAATCGTTATTTTGCATTAAAAAAAGATATTGCTCGTAAAGATTTGCAGGTGCTTTTAGTTCAAGTGCTGGTATAACTTTGCCATTCTTCCTTTTAATTTGCACATCATTCTCAGCCACTACATGCAAA
This sequence comes from Salinivirgaceae bacterium, assembly GCA_030620515.1. Lineage (GTDB taxonomy): Bacteria > Bacteroidota > Bacteroidia > Bacteroidales > SZUA-534 > JAUXEM01. The sequence goes on along the minus strand of JAUXEM010000001.1, from coordinate 41,469 downwards.
ATAATACTATCGTAAGCATCATTGTTGGAGTGTTTATGCTTTTGCCAATCAGAAGCCTTAACATGTATTTCAACGTTACCCGCCCATATGGTTTTACCAATTTTAATTTTAGCATTAAAAAAATCGGGTCCCGAATCGTGGTTATGTTCACCGGCTGAAATAACTTCAACCTGTTCTCCAGTTGTTAATTCTAGTGGCAAGCTATATAAAGCATATTTCCATAGGTAGTGTAAGAATTCTTCTTTCATGTTAGAATGGTTAATTTGATTATGAAAGATAAGAAAAAAGAACATAAGCTGTAAAAAACTGATGCTCTTAAATAACTCAAATTACATAAAGCTTAAGCTAAGAGAAATAAAATAACTTCGACCTGGAGCATTTATTGGAGCCGGGCTTTTACTCTTAACCGCTCTATTTAAATGCTCATAGTAAGCCTTATCAAAAATATTATTAACTCCGGCTGTAAGATTCAGTATTTTAATGACCTTATAGGAAATATGAAAATCAAGAACCCCAAAATCAGCACTCTCCTTTTCTCCAAATTCATCTGAAACCCTATTCTGTTTTAACACATAACGGGCCCTTAACTCTGGTTTCAATTTATTTTTCAGTAATTTACCATATAAACTATATCTCAAGTCCATAGGAGCAATTTCAGCAAGGGGTTCACTTAAATATAGGTTTTGAGCATAGGTATATGCCACATAAAAATTATGATACAAATTGAGAAATAACTCTTGATTCCAATTAAATTCAAATCCAGTTTTAAAGGCATTATCAATATTAGTAAACCGCCTAACACCCGGACTAATTGGTATGTTTGGCGACAAATTAGTATCTATTTCCGACGAGATATAGTTTTGTAAATAAGCAACAAATACATCGAAGTTTAAACGAGCCCTATTGCTCTTATATTCTAAAGTAGCATCTATCTGATTGTTTGCCTCTGGTTTTAGTTCAGGATTACCTAGCATTTCGTAAGGGTCGTTCCCTACCGAAAAATAATTTATGAATCGCTCGGTTAAACTACCACTCCTTTGCCCACGACCAAGCCACAAGCCAATATTGTATTTGCTATTTAACTCTTTAACAACTCCAAAACTGATTGCAGGGTTCAACTGAGTTGCATCGGTATTGACGTACATGGTTTCAAAATCTGCATCAGCATCAGTAATGGAAGATTGGTTTAGCTCTACCCTACCAGAAATAACAAAACTTAAACTACCTTTTGAAAGTTGGTATTCGGCAAACAAAGCCGTTTTATTAATGGTTCCGTTTTGCCATGCTTTATCAATTATGATATTCCCTGCATTTGGTCCCATTAAAAATTCTCTTTCACGTTCTCCTTTAGCATTCTCACTTTTGAAATCTGCGCCTAAATAAAGATTTTGCTTTTCGAATTTCCAATAACCTTCAGTTCTAGCTCCAAGCATTTTTGTTTTCGCATCGGTTTGAGCATTAATCAATCTTGGTTCTAACTCCTTTAAGCGGTTATCCATAAAATGATCCACAAAAGTTCCATAAACCATAGTTTTCCATTTTGTTAGTGAGTGCCCAGCTATATTTATTTCGTGGCCAGCATTCAGCATCCAAGTATCATCTTCACGCAAATCCATTGGCAGCGCAACAAAATCAACATCGTTAGCAAAATTCCTATGCGCCGATAAGGTAATGTGTTGCTTTTCGGTAATTTTAACCCCCAGATTAGCTCCGAAACTACTTCTGGCAAATCGAGCCAAAACTTCATTTGCATCTCCATCGGTATAATTACCTCCTTGCGAAATGGAACCAAAAACGCCTAAATCGTAACGTTTACTTTTAATACCAACCATGCCTTCGGTACGTAAAATATTCCCATTGCTTTCGTAGCCACCTGAGATTCTACCATAAACCTTTTGCTTAGTAGAAAACTCAGGCTTGGCAGCAACAAAATTTATAGTACCACCAAAGGCATTACCAAATCGTAACGCATGGGGTCCTTTATATACCTCAACTTTTCCCATCATGTTTGGAGCCATTTGACTAGTGGGTGGATCCATACGGTTAGGACAAGCAGCTATTGCCGATTGTGCTCCATTCATTACAATGTTTATTTGTTCGTACTTGAACCCTCGTAAAACGGGATCGAAACCATAGTTAGCACTTTTACGAATTCCACTAATTGCTGGTATTTTAGATAATACATCGCCCCCATCATGCGATAACCTATCATTGTAGTCTAAAGCAATCATTTCTTTTTCGAATGCAAAGGTGTGTAAGGCTATTACCGTAACCGGAAATAAATTTACTTGCTTTATTCTTTTGTTTATAGTTCCGTTTTCAATGGCGCATATTACACCACTTTCGTTTAAAACCCAAATGCCATAAGAAATGTGCGATAACTGCATTTCAACATCTTGCCTGTAAGAAAATTCTATAAAACCATTCTTATTTGAAATACCCTTTTGATTATCGTAAACGAAGCTAACATCAGATATCGGTTGTTGAGTTTCAGTGTCTAAAATTATTATTTTATTAGATTCTTGTGCAAACAACATTGAGCTAGAAACTAGAAATAAAGCAACAGCAATGCACAAAAACCTTATCGTTGAATAAGATTTAAATATCATTTGATATATTTTAAAATGAAAAAATAAAGAAGCCATAGGTAGTGCTATGGCATAAGAAATTTTTTAAAATTTTGGTGGGTGGAAACAATCTGAAATGAAAATATATGAATACTTATTCGAGTATATAGAATACTCGCTTGTTATTTTCTTGATCTTATGCCTATTAGTTAAATTATTATTCATTTTATCTGCAATAAAATGTAAAGGGGTCAATGTTTCACGCTGCCTTTCTGGAATATTCTCCTGTTCATTCTTTTTAGTTTCTATTAGTTTTTGTTTTAGCTGGCAACAACCGTTGCATGTTGAATCCTCAATATCTTTTTCAACACAAAGATTTTCGGCTATATATTTTTGATTCAGCTTAAAGACTATGTAGATAGAAGCCTCTTTAAGCGTACCTAGTAATACTAATGCTGTAAATATGGTGGCGAAAAAACTTTTCATTTAGTACATAAAACACAATTGAATAAACTAATTTAATTTGTTCCAGATAAAACACAAAACTTTTAAATAAGTTTTAAAAGCTAAACAATAGATATTGAAAAATTAATAGCTCAATTCTAACTAATGGGTGGCATTCAATAGAAAACAAAATGTCTCAATAATATTTGTTTATGATTTATTGTTGAGGTAAAGTGAAAAATACAGCTACTTTTTTAGTTACAAATACATAATTTAATTCGCTGTATGCCTTTGTGGTATTGGCATATTATTTTAACACCCACAGTTTAGAATAGAGCCAAACTAATTAGTAAATATTTTTTGACAAGCCTCAAAAAAATAAACGAGGCAAACCCACTAAGCGTTAAAATTCAACCAGCCCGACTGGTCAGGCGGCTATCAAAAAAAACAGGGCAACCTTTCCTACTAATCGTTCAGGCGGAGTCTCGGGATAACTGCCCGCCGTAAAATTTTGGCAGGCGGCTTATACCCAAGGAAAATAAATAAGTATTATAATGGTAAGCAGTGTATCAATTATATTAAGGGTAAACCAAGACTAAATAATATGAGGTAAATACGTTCATCAGTATTAACAAATTAGCTTTCGTTTTACAATATAAAAGAAGTGTAATATATAGCACTGCTCGCGATAGTATGGATTTGTAATACAAGTCTCACTCACAACAGACAAGCCTGTATTACATTAAAATTGGTAACAAATTAAAATTACTTTAAAAAAATATTTAATTTTTCATTAGTAGTGCTACAAAGTTACTCATATATTTGTTTTTGATGCAACAATAGAGGCCTGCAAAGATTATTTATAAGCTCCTCTTTTTAACATTATAATTTCTTTCTCGCTTAAAAAGCGCCATTTGCCTCGTGGTAGGTTTTTCTTAGTAAGACCGGCAAAATAGACTCTGTCAAGTTTTTTAATTTTATAACCTACATGTTCAAACATTCGTCGAATTATTCTATTTTTTCCCGTATGAATTTCAATACCTACTTCCTTTTTATCATCAGGTGTACAATAAGAAATCTGATCTACTTTTGCCTTACCATCTTCCAGAGTAACACCTTCTAATAGCTTTTGTAAGTCGTCTAAAGTTGCCTCTTTATTTAAAGTAACTTGATAAATTTTCTTTTTATTATTTTTTGGATGCGCCAAATGCTCCGCTAATTCGCCATCGTTTGTCATTAGTAAAAGCCCTGTGGTTGCTTTATCTAACCGCCCTACGGGAAATACGCGTTCTTTACAACCGTTTTGTATTAAGTCATTAACTGTTTTTTGAGCATGGGGGTTGTCATCATCAGTAACATAATCTTTCGGCTTATTTAAAAGCACATAGGTTTTCTTTTCGGGTGAAATACCGGCGTCGTTTACTCTTACTTTATCGCCATAAAAAACTTTTGTGCCAAGTTCTGTAACTACTTTCCCATTAATTGAAACCAAACCTGCCTCAATATATTTATCGGCTTCGCGACGACTACAAACTCCTGAATTAGCTATATATTTATTTAAACGATCGCCATCAGTTTTCTTCAGAGCTTTATTTTTCTCTCTGTTTTCTGTTTCAGCTTTACTTTTTTCTGAAACAGGTTTTACATATCCTTTTTTTGAATAGGTTTTTTTATCACCCCTATATGTAGATGATTTATTATCGTCTTTTTTTGAGAATGATTTGTTGTCATCTTTTTTTGAAAAAGACTTTTTTCCATCTCTCTTCCCTGATTTTTTTACCATGGCAATATTTAAATTTCAATTATATTATAATTTGTTGTACCCAAACCTATTTTCACAGCGTGTTTTATTCCAGCTTCCCAATCGGTGTTTGGATGAATCATTGCAAATTTATCGCAATCGGTTTTATGTTTATGCTTTTCACCAATTAGCGATTGTTCTAAAACCGGTTGTTTGCTTACCATATCGGCACATGCTTTATCTAAGGCAACAGGATCAGTTGAGGCAGCAATACCAATATTAGGAACTATTGGATAATCATTATGTCCCCAGCAATCGCAATTGGGCGAAATGTCTGTCATGAAACTAATATGCAACGATGGTTTGTTATTAATAACGGCATAGGCATATTCGGCTACTTTCTCGTTCATTAATACCGAAGCATTTTCCCATACCACCTGCGCAGCATCAAACTGGCATTCTGCAACGCACTGACCACAACCAACACAATTATGGTAGTCAATAACTGCTTTTCTGTCATTGTTTAGTTTAATGGCATTGTGTGCGCATTTTTTAACACAGACATTACATCCTGTGCAGTTATCAATGTGTATTTTAGGTTTCGATGTGGAATGTAAAACCAGTTTACCTCCTACCGAAGCACAACCCATTCCAAGGTTTTTTAATGCGCCACCAAAGCCGGCCATTTCATGTCCTTTAAAATGATTTATAGACATAATTATATCGGCAGCGCTAATTGCTTTTCCTATTCGGGCATGTTCGCAATGCTCTAGTTTTATTTCAATTTCATCTTGATCAGTTCCTTTTAATCCGTCGGCAATAATTACAGGACAGCCCGTTACTACTTCAGCAAAACCATTTTTTGTGGCACTTTCAATATGATCAATAGCATTGGCTCTTTTGCCCGAATACAAAGTATTTGTATCTGTTAAAAAAGGTTTTCCGCCGGCTTGCTTAACCATATCAACAATTTGTGCAGCGTAATTTGGTCTTATGTATGATAGATTTCCAGGTTCACCAAAATGTATTTTTAATGCAGTAAATTTATTCGTAAAATCAATATCATTAAATCCGGCAGCTCTAATTAGCTTTTCTAACTTCTCAAGTAGGTTGCTATTTGGAGTTGTTCTCAGATTTGTAAAATATACTTTCGATTGATCTGTCATGCAAATTATTTTTTGCAAAAATACTATTAAATATTATAGTGTAGAGGTTAAATACAAACATTTTAATGTGTATTGTATTAAGTTGCTTTTAATTGTGTTCAATAATTGCAAAAATCTAACTTATTCATCACTAATAAGGAATATAATAATTTGTATATTTGCCGATTGAAAAATGCTTAAATATTATGACATTAATAAAATCGATATCCGGAATTAGAGGAACAATTGGTGGCAAGCCTGGTGATGGCTTAAGTCCAATTGATGTTGTTAAGTACGCTTCAGCTTATGGGCAATGGGTGGCAAACAATTCAAATAATAAAAAATTAAAAGTAGTTGTTGGTCGCGATGCACGTATTTCGGGCAAAATGGTAAATCAGTTAGTGCTTGGCTCTTTAAACGGATTAGGTATTGATGTGGTTGATATAGGTTTAGCCAGTACGCCAACTACTGAAATGGCAGTGGTAGATTATAAGGCAGATGGTGGTTTAATACTTACAGCAAGCCATAATCCGAAGCAATGGAATGCACTTAAATTATTGAATAGCAAAGGTGAATTTTTAAATGCAGCTGAGGGTGCTGTTGTTTTAGATATAGCTGAAAAAGAAGATTTTATTTTTGCAGAGGTTGACGATTTAGGAAAAACAGAAATAGTTACTGATTACGATGCTAAGCATATTCAGCATGTGCTAAATTTAAAATTAGTAGATGTTGATACCATTAAAAAGGCAAATTTTAAAGTGGCTTTTGATGCTATTAATTCGGTTGGCGGTATAATTTTACCAGAATTATTTAAGGCTTTAGGAGTCACTCAAGTTGTAGGTTTAAATACCGAAGCAAATGGTCATTTTGCACATACTCCAGAACCATTGCCTGAGAATCTTACTCAAATTTCTACGGCAATGATTGAAAATAAAGCCGATGTTGGCTTTGTGGTTGATCCCGATGTAGATCGTTTAGCAATAGTTAACGAAGATGGTTCAATGTTTGGCGAAGAATATACGCTTGTGGCTATTGCCGATTATATTTTATCGGACACAAAAGGAAATACGGTTTCTAATTTATCATCGACCCGTGCTTTACGCGATGTAACAGAAAAACATGGAGGTAAATATGAAGCTGCTGCTGTTGGTGAAGTAAATGTGGTTAGCAAAATGAACGAAATAGGTGCAATTATTGGTGGCGAAGGTAATGGGGGAGTAATATATCCTGAATTACATGCTGGCAGAGACGCACTGGTTGGTATAGCTTTGTTTTTAACTTTTTTGGCTAAAAAGAAGTTGAAATGTACAGAGTTAAGAGCTACTTATCCTCAATATTATATCTCTAAAAATAAAATAGAATTAACACCACAAATTAATGTTGACGAAATTTTGTTAAAAATTAAGGAAAAATATAGCAATGAAAAAGTAAATGACATTGATGGCATAAAAATTGATTTTGCCAATGAATGGGTTCATTTACGTAAATCGAACACGGAACCTATAATTAGAATTTATAGCGAAAGCCAATCGGAAAGTAAAGCCGAGGCATTGGCAAAAAGAATGATTGGTGAGATTAAAGAAATTGCAGGAATAAACTAAACAATTTGGGACGAATATTAGCCATTGATTTTGGACAAAAAAGAGCAGGGATTGCCGTAACCGACCCCTTGCAAATAATAGCAACAGGCTTAACAACTGTGCCTGCAGCTAAGTGTTTAGAGTATTTAGCCGAGTATTGTAAAAAGGAAACAGTGGAGGCTTTTGTAGTAGGCGAAGCAAGGCAAATGGATTACAGCGAATCAGAATCAATGAAATACATAAAACCATTTGTTGGCAAACTAAAAAAACAATTTCCCGATATAAGTGTACACTTAGTCGACGAAAGATTTACATCTAAAATTGCGCATCAAGCAATGATTGATGGAGGATTAAAAAAGAAGCAACGACAGAATAAAGCATTAGTAGATACAATAAGTGCAACAATAATTTTGCAATCGTTTTTAGAACAGAAAAATAGATTTTTATAACAATGATTTTACCAATAACAGTATACGGAAATCCGGTTTTGAGAAAGAAAGCTGTGGAAATTGATAAAGATTACCAAGGATTACAACAGCTAATAGATAACATGTATGAAACCATGTATAAAGCAGAAGGAGTTGGTTTGGCTGCTCCTCAAGTGAATAAAAACATTAGATTAATTGTAATTGATGCCACTCCTTTTGGCGAAGATGATGAATCAGTAAAGGACTTTAAGAAAGTATTAATTAATCCTGAAATTATTGAATTTAGGGGAGAGAAGGAAAGCTTTAACGAAGGTTGTTTAAGTTTACCTACTATTCGTGAAGATGTATATAGACCTACAGAGATTACCATAAAATATCAAGATGAGAATTTTAAGGAGTATGTTGAAGAGTGGGTAGGTGTAAAAGCTCGAATTACACAGCATGAATACGACCATTTAGAAGGAAAGCTTTTTGTAGATCATATTTCTCCAATTCGTAGACGCTTAATAAATGGTAAACTTACTGCTATAGCAAAGGGGAAAACTATTCCTGAGTATAGAGTTACACCAAATAGAAAATAATGAAACGGCTCATGGCTGAAATAAATATAGAGACACATAATATACAATGATTAAAGTGCCTGTCTGACGAGGTTTACTTTCAGGCAGGTCTTAACATGAGCACAAATTTTAAATGAACAAAAACACAAATTAATCTTATTAATATGAACAGATTTTCAAATTTACTAGTTTTAGCTTCACTTGTGGTTTTAGTATTTGCATGTACAAATAAGCAAGATCAGCAGTACAGCGAAATAAAAACATTAGAGGAAGAAGTGTATTCAATGAAAATGCTAGATAAAGCAAAAGGTACCCAACTAATAGATGCCTATGTAGAATTCGCTAAAGAACATCCTAGTGATACAGTTTCAGGAGAATTTCTTTTTAAGGCTGGTGAAATTGCCATGAATTTGAAAATGGCAAGTCAGGCTTTGTTGTACTACGATAAAGTTATAGCTAATTATCCTGATTACGATAAAGTAGCGGAAAGCTTATTTTTAAAGGCTTTTATTTACGAAAATCAGTTAAGCGATTTAGTAAATGCAGAGAAATATTACAAAGAATTTATTATTAAATATCCAAATCATACTCTTAGAAAAGATGCTGATGCATCCTTAAAATATCTGGGTAAAAGTCCTGAGGAATTAATTCAAATATTTCAAGAAAAGAATAAGTAGGTTTTTATTGATTGAGGTTTCTTGAGTTGGGTCATTCAGCTTCTAGCTGAATGATTATATTCATGCGGCAAGATGCACGCATGACCCTTTCTTCTTCCAGCTGAATATTTATTCCTTCAGCTTTTTATATAGCATCATTTATATTTGACACGTGGGTTAATTTTTGTAAATTTAATACAAATTAACTCATGTAATGCTAGTTACTTTCTTACGAAAACAACCATTTATAAGATTGGTTCTGCCAACAATTGCTGGTATACTAACTCAATATTACTTTGGCTTAGAATTAATTTTAAGTGCCTTTTTTCTAGCGCTATGTTTTCTAGTATTCTTACTTATATATATTAAGCAAAAAAAATACCATACGCATTCAATTTATGGTTTTATTATTCTATTATTATTCTATTTTACTGGTATTTTTATTACTGCTCTTCAAGCAAACTCTTTAAATACAATTAAAAGTAATCAGAATATATTTATAGCTATCGTAAATAATGTACCTAAAGAACAAAATACTTTCTACAGTTGTGAATTGTCGGTAAATGCTGTATGTGATAATAATATATGGTATGAGCAAGATTTTAAATTAATGGCATATCTTGAAAAGGATACAATTGTTAGAGATTTAAAGGCTGGGCAGGAGATAATTTTTAATGCACAACTATCTGAAATAAAAGGACAAAAAAACCCATTTGATTTTGATTACAAAAAGTATTTGAAGTTAAAGCAAGTTAACGAATCAACTTATTTATCTGGAAATAAATGGATGATTATAGGAAAAAAGGAAAAAGGTTTTAGACAGAAAGCACTAAATATTAGACAAAAATTAATAGGCTTATACGAACAGGCAGGAATTGAAGGTGATCAGTTGGCCGTGTTTTCTGCATTAACATTGGGTTATAAAGATAAGCTTGATGCACGAGTAAAGCAAGCATATTCGGGAGCTGGCGCTATGCATGTACTTGCTGTATCAGGTTTACATGTTGGAATTGTACTTATAGTTCTTAAGTGGCTGTTTGCTTTTTTTAATTTTTTCAAAAAGCGAGAAAAGCTAAAATATCTATTAATTATAGTTTGCCTGTGGGGCTATGCATTGTTAACCGGAATGTCTGTATCTGTATTTCGTTCCACTTTAATGTTCTCGTTTCTGCTTTTAGGTTATTTATTTAACAAAAACATAAAAATATATAACTCCTTGGCTGCTTCAGCACTTATTCTTTTGTTCATTAATCCAATGAGTCTTTTTGATGTAGGATTTCAGCTTTCCTATACAGCTGTGGCAGGCATTGTTTTTTTCTATCCAAAAATTAATAAGCTCGTTTACATTCCGAATAAACACCTTCAGAAAATTTGGTCGCTAACAGCTGTTTCTATTGCAGCACAGCTTTCTACTTTCCCAATTACCACTTACTATTTTGGACAGTTTTCTACTTATTTTTGGCTGTCTAATATAGTGGTTTCGTTGGGAGCTGCGCTAATGCTATTTAGTTCTTTTTTATTGGTTTTAGTATCACCCTTTGCTATAGTATTTAATTTTATTGGCAAATCACTTAATTTATTGATTGAGGGAATAAATACCTTTGTATTTTGGGTAAACGATTTACCATTTGCAGTAGTTACAGGCATAAATATCGATTTGATACTCTTGTTTTTATTCTATTCTTGCATTGCTTTAGTTTCTGCTTGGATAATCTTAAAGCGTTACAATTTATTAATATCGAGCCTTGTTTGTATTCTATCCATAATTATTTATAAAAACATAAGCTATATGCAAAAATCAGGTCAAACGGCAGTTTGTATATACCATTTGACCAGAGCCTCAGCTCTTCAATTTATTGCAAACGATAAAGCTTATTGGATATGTAAAAGCCAATCGGAAATTGATCCTAATTTTTACAAAAAAGCTAATTTATATTGGAAAAATAAAGATTGCAATTCAGTAAATAAATTAACAATGGATAGCATCTATGCAAAAGAAAATGTTTTAATAAAAAATAATTTTTTAGGATTTTCAAAATATAAAGGACTTGTCATTGATGAGAATAGCAACTATTTATTTCTAGGTAAAAAAGATACTATTTTGCTTGATTTTATACTTATACGTGGGGCTCCAGTCATTAAAGCAACAGATCTTCCAAAGAGTTTGCAATGCAAAACTTTGGTTATTGATGGGTCGGTGCCCCCATGGAAAGTTAATAACTGGATAAATGCTAAAAATGGATATATGCATTATACAAAAGAGCACGGTGCATTTATTCTTGTGGATAATTAAAAAAATAGTTCGTCATTATTTCATAATGTATTGATATTCAACTAAGTGTAATATTGTCGGATATTTATCTAAAGGTTTATTATTCAAGTAATTACACTTTTGCCTGCCGGCTGCACACAGGTCTAACATATAATGCCTGTCTGCAGGCAGGTCTAAAATCTAACGATCTATTACAAAGATGTCTTTTATAAAAAGGAAAAAATATAATGGTATTTTTTGGTAAATTCATTCTATTATAATTTACTTTGTGCGTAATAAAAATTCAATATGAGAATTATCATAGTGGGGATGGGTGATATTGGAATGCATATGACAAAGATGCTTTCTGATGGAAATCACGAAATTGTGGTTATTGACAAAAAAGAAGAGGTGTTGCAAGAGGTTAGCTCTCATTACGATGTAATGACAGTGCACGGTTCAACAACTTCTTTTGCCGATTTAAAGGAAGCTGGAATTAAAAGAGCCGACTTATTTGTGGCCTTAACACATACAGTGGAAATAAACATTACAGCATGTATGTTAGCCAAGCAATTGGGTGCAGCAAAAACCATTGCTCGCATCGATAATCAGGAATACTTACTACCTTTAAATAAAGCCCATTTTTATAATATGGGCATCGACTCATTAATTTATCCGCAAAAATTAGCAGCTCGCGAAATTATTAATCTGTTAAACGAAACAGGTACTTCCGAGGTATTTAATTTTCATGGAGGCAAGCTATCATTATTTGTAATAAAATTGGAAAGCGATGCGCCAATTATCGGTAAAAGCCTGGCAGAGGTTCAAATAAATAGGAAAGATTTAGTATTTCGAGCAGTAGCTATTTCTCGCGATAATGAAACAATGATTCCAGGGCCTGATGAAGTTTTTCACGAAGGCGATTTAGTATATGTAATTACCAACCAAAAAGGCATTTCGCAAATGATGGAATACGCCGGTACAAAAAAGTTGGTATGCAATAATATTATGATTCTTGGAGCCAGCAGAATGGGAATTAGAGCAGCGCATGCCTTAGAGAAAAATTCGAATATCAAAGTAATTGAAATTGATAAGCAAAAATCGGAAGAAGTAGCCGATTACTTGAGCAATTCACTAGTGATAAATGCCGACGGGCGTGACATGGAAACCATGAAAGAAGAGGGATTAGCCATGATGGATGTTTTCATTGGGGTTACGGGTGACGATGAACTCAATATCCTATCTTGTATTCAAGCTAAAAAAATGGGAGTTAAAAAAGCTATTGCCTCTGTTGAGAATATTGACTACTTGCATTTGGCCGAAAGTATGGGAATTGATGCCATGATAAATAAAAAACTAATAGCAGCAAGTTACATTCTACGTTTTACTATGACTGCAAATGTTCCATCGTTCTTGTGCTTAACAGGTTCCGATGCCGAAGTGCTAGAGTTTATTGTGAAAGCAAATTCTAAAATAACCAAAGTTCCTTTATGCGAAATGAGTTTTCCGAAAGATGCTGTAATTGGTGGTGTAATTCGTGACCGTTCAAGCTTTATTGCTACAGGCGACACTCAGATACATTCTAACGATAGGGTAGTTGTTTTTGCCCTGCCTAGTGCCTTAAAAAAACTAGATAGATTCTTTAACTAAGTTAATTTTTTAAATAGCACAAGGATTCCTATGAAGGCATATTCAATGATTAATAAAAAAATAATTTTTAAACTACTAGGCTACCTTTTAGCTATTGAAGGCTTCTTTTTATTACTGTCTTTTTTTGTGGCTCTTTTGTATGATGAGGGCGATGCTCTACCATTCTTATATTCTTTTTTAATTACTTCGTTTGTTGGTTGGGTAACTATTTATTTTAATAGGCATGCTAAAAAAGAATTTGGAAAACGCGAGGGTTATATTATTGTAAGTTCGGTTTGGGTGGTATTTTCAATATTTGGGGCTTTGCCTTTTTTATTTAGTCAAACTATACCTGATTTTACCAATGCTTTTTTCGAAACTATTTCGGGATTTACAACAACAGGCGCATCTATACTAAATAATATTGAAAGTTTACCCCATGGCATATTATTTTGGCGAAGCATAACCCAGTGGATGGGTGGTATGGGAATAATTGTATTGTCGTTGGCAATTTTACCATTTTTAGGTGTTGGAGGCATGCAGCTTTTTTCGGCTGAAGTGCCTGGTTTAACTCCCGATAAATTACACCCAAGGGTAAAAGAAACAGCCCAGCGTTTATGGATAATCTATGTTGGTTTTACAGTTGTAGAGATACTGCTGCTATGGGCAGGAGAAATGTCTTTATTCGATGCAGTTTGCCATTCGTTCACTACTATGGCTACCGGAGGGTATTCAACCAAGCAAGCCAGTGTTGCATATTTTACTTCGCCATATACACATTACATAATAACACTTTTTATGCTCATTGCGGGGGTTAACTTTACACTTTCGTACTTTGCTTTAAAGTTCGATTTTAAAAAAATTCTTAAAAACGAAGAGTTTAAAGTTTATGCTTTAATTGTAATTGTTTTTACTTTTTTCATAGCTTTTAGTCTTATGAATGTAGGAAATGCATCAGTAGAAGGTTCATTTAGAGATGCTTTTTTTCAAGTGGTTTCCATACTTACTACCACAGGATTTGTTACTGCCGATTATTTATTGTGGCCTCCGCTTTTACTGGCTCTAATTTTTTCACTGATGTTTATTGGTGGCTCGTCGGGTTCAACAGGAGGTGGCGTTAAGGTAATACGTGTAATAGTAATAATGAAAAATTGCTACTTTGAACTTAAAAGACTAATACATCCCAAAGCTGTAATTCCAATGCGCTTAAACAAAAAAGCAGTACCGCAGCCTTTGGTAAATAACGTGCTTGCCTTTATTGTTTTTTACCTTCTTATTTTCATGGTTGGCTCAGTAATTATGGCTGGCATGGGTCTCGACATGGAATCGGCAATGGGCTCAGTTGCGGCAACACTGGGTAATATTGGTCCGGGCTTAGGTTCTGTTGGGCCGGTAGAGAATTTTGAACACATACCAGTAGCTGGCAAATGGTTACTATCCTTTTTTATGTTATTGGGGCGTTTAGAGATATTTACAGTATTAATAGTATTCTCTCCTGCATTCTGGAAGAAGTAGTTATTTATTTTTGGTTTGTCTTTTTGGAGAGTGCTTACAACATAGTGCAAGCGCATTTAAAATTTCCATTCATAAAACTCTGTCTTTTCTCCACTAATTACAGGTATTAAGGTTGGCAATATTCGGAGGATGGGTTTTCGAAGCTCCAACTTATTAAACTGTTACAATTTTGAGTAGATGTACAAAACTTTAAATTAGCAACAATCCTCCAACTTACGTATATTGCATGTTGCGTGCTTGGCTTACAGCTTATCTATCTCATTTTTCGTTAGCCCTGTTACTGCAATAATTGTTTTAAGATCGATTTTATTATCTTTCAAACCTTTCGCCATACGTTTATTTTCTTGTTCAATTCCTTGTTCAATTCCTTCTTTTTTAACTCTATCTTCTGCTTCAATTTTCAAAGTCCATTCCATACTCGCATGATAATGTAGATTATCAAGATGTTTTAAATACTTTTTCTGGTCTTGCTCCGATAAATTATCAACTCTCAATAGTTCTCTTGCCTTATCCATTCCTTGAGCTGTAAAATCATCTCTTATTTCATTATTTTTAAAGTAATAAATCCATTGGTCTAATTTATCTTTTGCAACATCGTCAAAATTATTAACCTTAATTACATAATATTCAGGTAAAATTTCAAATGGTTCAGTTTTTCCAAATATTTCTGATTGTTTTGCAGACAACAATAATTTATCAGACTTATGAACTCCTATAAAATCAGTCTTACCATGATAAACATAATCTTTGCCTTGTCCTAAATCAAAATACACGATATTAATTGAATATACTTTCTTAAGGTTTTTGTATTTTTCTCCTAATGCTAAAAATTCCGTAGTAACCTTTGATGTGCCATATGTCATTCGTTGAAAGTAATCAAATTCATTTTGGTTCTGTATTTCAACAATTACTAATTCCCCTTTTGAATTTTTTACAAGAATATCTACACGATTAAATTTATCATTATCTGATTGTTGATTACCTTCACTTTCAAGAGTCTCTTCAATTAGTATTTTTTCATTTAACAATTCTGATAAAAAGCCTTCCAACACTGAAAAATCAGCTTTATTTCTTAAAAGTCGTTTTATAGCCCAATCAAACCGTACTAAATTCTTATTACTCATACTTTCAAAATTTATACAAATTTAATCATTTTAAAAGTATTATAAAGTTAAAGTCTGAATATTGCCATTTCGCATTACAATTGCTATGTTTTTTCGCCTAGCATCTAACACAAAATTTGGAATATGGTTGTTCTAGCTTACAGAGCAAGATCCTTTTTTTTCTCTTAAACTTATTGCATCTTTGTTTATAATCTCTTTGAAAGAATGAATAAGCAACTTTACAAACAATACTCTTCAAGCATTGACTTTTCTGAATTTGACCACTTAATAGTAGGTTCAGGTATAGGAGGTTTAACCGTTGCTGTTTGGTTAGCAAAAGCTGGTAAAAAAGTAGCAGTATTTGAGCGTCATTTTAAGCCTGGTGGTTTTACCCATTGTTTTGAGCGCAAAGGTAGATTTAAATGGGATGTTGGAGTGCATTATGTGGGTAACTTAGGCAAGCAAGGTTCAGTTCGTGGATTATTCGACTTTATTACTAATAGTAAAGTTGAATGGGAAGACATGGGCGAGGTATACGATGTGATTAAAATTGCTAACGATACTTATGAACTTAAAGCAGGGAAAGAAAATTTTAGAAAACAATTAGTAGCTTATTTCCCAGATGAAGAAAAGGCAATTTATAACTATCTAAATCTTATTCAAAAGGTTAATAAACTTGGAGGAGCTTTCTTTCTAGAGAAAACATTTAAACCAATTTTAAGCAAAACGCTTGGCGCACTTTTAAGAAAGAGATATGCTAAATATTCACAAAAAACTACTTATGATACTTTAAGCGAGCTTACCAGTAATAAACGTCTTATAGCTGTTTTGTGTGGGCAGTTTGGTAATTATGGCTTAACACCAAAGTTCAGTAGTTTTGCTGCCCATGCCATGATAGTTGGTCATTTTATGCAAGGTGGTTACTATCCTAAAGGAGGTGTTGATAGTATAAGTAATGCGACAATAGAAACCCTAAATTATTACGGAGGCGAAGTGTTTGTTAATGCCAATGTAACAGAAATTGTTAGCAATAAAAACAGAGTAAAAGGAATAAAAGTTGGAGAAGACTTTATTGCTTGCAAAAGTGTAATAAGTAATGTCGGAATTAACAATACCTTTAATAGCTTAGTTAGCGTTAAAGCAAAGCAGAAATGCAAAATCAATCTTGAAAATGTAGAGCCATCAATTGGACACATGTGTTTATATGTTGGTTTAAATAAATCGGATAAATATTTAGCTTTGCCAAAACATAACTTGTGGTGTTACGATTCAGATGACTACGATGCCATTTTTGAGGAGAGTAATTTAATGGACGTTGCTAAGAAATCTGCCTACATATCTTTTCCATCTGCTAAAGATTCTCAATGGAACCAAGAGTATCCCGATAAAGCAACAATTCAGGTAATATCTATGGGTCGTTATAGCTGGTTTAAAAAATACGAGAAACTACCAGTTATGAAACGAGGTGAGGAATATATGAAATTGAAAAAGCAGTTTGAAAAGATTATGCTCGATAGGCTCTTCAAATTATTTCCTCAGATTAAAGGGCATATTGCTATAACGGAAGTATCTTCTCCCTTATCAACTAAGCATTTTTCAAATTGTCAGCATGGCGAAATATATGGACTTGAGCACACTCCTGAGCGCTTTGCCTTGCCATTTTTAAGAAGCGAAACCAAAATTAAAGGCTTACGTTTGGTTGGACAAGACATTATGCTTGTTGGTTTAGCAGGAGCAATGCTTTCGGGCATGCTTTGTGCCACAACCATTTTGAAATTTAGGGTATGGAAAATGTTTAAAGAAATAGCCCAGATTAAGAGTAAGTTAAACAACTAGAGCTGCTTGTTGGTCAAGAATTAAAAAACCTTTACTTTAGTGCATATATCAAATAACTGCCTATTATGGAACAAAAACTGGAGATAATTAACAACTGGAATCTTAAAAAACTGATTTCGGAACTAGAGGCTGGTCATATTAAAATTCCCAAATTTCAGCGCGATTATATTTGGGAAAAAACCAAGGTAGTAAAGCTACTTAATTCTATTTATAACCAGTTTCCCATCGGTTCATTCTTTTTTTGGATAGCTCCTTCAGAATACTCTGGCTTTATTCGTGAAAACGATTCTTTAGGTTTTAAGCCCGCGGCACAAAATGGTTCATTCCAGTTTATACTTGATGGGCAGCAACGTATGATATCGTTGTATGTATCGCTAAGGGGAAAGGTGTTCGATAAGGTTGATTATGGAAGTATTTGTTTTAATCCTGAAAAGCAAGAATTTAGAATTCCAAGAAGCAAAAGAGAGAAAAATAACATTCCTGCTTGGAAATTATTCGATACTGAAAAATATGGTGAAGTATATGCAGAGCTTTTAATGGACGATAAAAAATTTGGAAAAAAGAATAACAAACTAGCTGAGGTTTGGCGCGAATGCCAAGAGGTTTTTTCAAACTACCCCATTAGTATTGTAAAAACCAATAACGAAGAACTGGATGAAGTTGTTGAGATATTTGAACGAATAAATCAAGGAGGAAAACACCTTACCGTATTCGACTTAATTCATGCCGCAACTTGGTCAGATAAATTCGATTTAAAAGAAAAAATTGCAGAGTTTAATACGCCAAAAGTGATAAAGCAATTTGGAAAAATTAGTAATAAGGTTTTTACTTTGTCGTTAACCCTAAATGCGTTTGACGATGCCAGAAACTTATACCAATTAAGATTATCGCCTGAATTATGCTATCGTTTATGGCCAAGAACCAAAACCGCGTTAAATGCAACATTAAATTTCTTTAAGCACATGCGTGTAGTTAACGACATTTCTGTTTATCATAATCTTATGCCAGTAATACAATACTATTTCTTTAAAAGTGGACACACCGAAATTAGCGAAGAGCATATTAAGCATATTGAAAAATGGTTTTGGGATGCAAAATTCTCTAAGCGTTTTTCAACATCTTTATATACTAGAATAAAAGAAGATGCAAATTGGATTAATGAGCTTATTGAAGGTTAGCAATAAGAAATGAGACATTAGCTGTTTTCATTAATTAGGTCAGGTTGATTTTTATTCTGCTAATGTTAGAATGAGTGAATGATATAATGATTGTATTGTAATTTCTTAGGTTTGATTGTTTGATTAGGGTCGTAATACTTTAGCTTTCTCAATAATTATTATGTATTCGTAGCTATGCTGAACTAATTATTAACTCCGTATTAAGTTTATTCTATAGTTCTACTTTTAATACTTCGTTAAACCTGTCTGTGGCAGACAGGTCTTTGTTTCTCGCAAAGCCGCTAAGTAGCCAAGGTTTGATATTAAGCCTGCTGGCAAGTCTAAAATATAACTATCTATAAACTAAGCTTTCTGAAAAAAGCTTTTGTAAGGCAAAAAATTCAACTTTTTTATTACTTTTATCATGAACTATTAGATTCTATGCTAAAACCGAATAAAAGAACTCTTCTTATAATTGTTATAGCAGCAATTACTTATCCATTAATTGGACAAAATAATGTTGACAGTTTAAAAATGCTGCTTACTACTACAAATATCGATACTGTTCACATTAAAACTCTCAATAAGCTTTCAAAAGAATTACGTTGGTCCGATCCTGTTCTAGCAATGGAATATGCTATTAAAGCCGAAAAAAAATCTACCAAGAATAATTACAAAACAGGCCTAGCTATAGCTTACCATAATATTGGTGCAATATATGCCGACAAACAAAACAATGAACTAGCATTAGAATATTACAATAAGAGTTTAAAACTAGAGCGCGAATTAAAAAATAAAATAGGAATAGCTAATTCATGTGGCAATATTGGCTTAATTTATAGGCGGCAACGAAAGTTTGAAAAAGCTATTGAGTACCACAATCAAAGTCTTAAATTAAAGCAAGAATTGAATGATACTATTGGAATAGCATATTCTAATGGAAATATTGGAATTATATTTACAGAACAAGGAAAATATGATAAAGCACTAATTCATTTTTATAATAGCTTGCGCATTAAAGAGTCGTTAAACGATAAATACGGAATGGCAAATTCCTATGGAAATATTGGAAATATATATTTTAAAATAGCAAGTTTCGATCAGGCAAAAGTAAGTTTACAACGCAGTTATCGTTTGTTTAAAGAGATAAACAACAAAGCGGGTATAGCCATATCATCGTTACATTTAGGAGATATATATTTTAATCAAGTAAGTTATAATAAAGCTATTGCAGCATATAATAGAAGTTTGGAAATTTATATTGAACAAGGAAATATTAAAGGCATTGCCGATTCTTATATAAAGCTTGGCGATGTATATTATGCGCAAGGCAAAATTAATTTAGCTAAGGATGATTTTACTAAAAGTTTAGAGTTTTATAAAAAAAGCAGTAATACAAATGGTATAATAAGTGCAAGGATATTGTTAGCTAAATACTATAAAAGAATTGAAAGTTATGATCTTTCAGAGATGCAGCTACGCGAGTCTATTAGGCTAGCAAATAAAGATATTTTCTTAGAACATGAAAAGGAAGCTCTGAATATTTTGGCTGATATTCTATTGTTGCAGGAGCAATATATTGAAGCAGCAAACTTATTAGTTAAGTCGCGAGAAATTACGGATACTCTGCATAACGAAAAAATAATTTCTGAAGTAACAAAAATACAGATGCAGTATGATTTCGACAATCGCTTAAAAGAAAAAGCCTATCAGGAAAAATCAAACAAATTAGTTCAAGAATTGCGGTTAAAAAGGGTTACATACGTTCGTAATATATCTATAATAGGTTTTATACTAGTGTTAATAATATCCTGTATACTAATTGTGTACATGAGGTTAGTTAGAAAGAAAAACAAGCTGCTTGAAAAACAAAAAATGCGAATAGCGAATCAGGTAGTAATGCTCGATGAACAAAAACAGAAGCTTATTCAGGTTAATAGAACAAAAGATAAGTTTATGTCGATAATAGGACACGACTTACGCAATCCATTTAACGCAATTAATAGCTTCGTTTCGCTGGTAACAGATCAACTGATAGATTTCGATAAAGATGTTTTTAAAAAATATTTACTACTTATTAAAGATGCTGGTAATAATGCACAAAGCTTATTAGAGAATTTAATGGAATGGGGCATGAATCAGAGTGGCGAATTAAAAACACAACTTAACGAAGTAGTATTAAACGATATAATTAGAGGTAATTTGCTTTTAATAAAAGAATTGGCAAAACAGAAAAATATACAAATTATTGAAAAACTGGAAGATTCTCCTTTTGTAGTTATAGATAAAAACATGATTAATACTGTATTACGAAATCTTTTATCGAATGCAGTTAAGTTCACACCTGAAAAAGGAAGCATTACTTTAAAAACTCAAGTTGGTATCAATGAGGTAAAGGTTATTGTTGAAGATACTGGTATAGGTATGTCGGAAAATCAGCTACATAATTTGTTTGAGGAGGGGCTTTATACTAACCTTGAAACAGGAGTATCTTCTTCTGGCTTGGGAATTGTTTTATGCAGAGACTTTTTGCAACAACATAATCAAAAATTGCATGCCAAAAGCCATGTTGGTAATGGTAGCGTATTTTGGTTCTTTTTGCCTCTTGTAAAATAATTATATGAATACAATAAAAAAAGGAAAGTTATTATTCTAATTGCAGCAGGATATAGTTTTAAAAGGATACCGTTTACCGACATGACTATTCGTGAATTGGTGGCTTTTAATAATCACCACAGATAGCACAGATTTTCACAGATAATTATTTAATTATTCTTATAGTCCTGTAAATCTGTTTAATCTATTTGGGTTTAACCCGCCTGCCAAAGTTTCACGGCGAGCAGGTTCCCCGAGGCTTGCCTCGTTTTTTGTTTTGAGTTTTGTAATTTGACATTTTGAATTTTAATGCCTCGTGGGTTTGCCCCGAGGATGTTTAATCCGCGTCATCTGTGTTCGTTGTTTTATTAGCCTGTGTCATTAGCATTTAATTTACTACTATAAAAAAACCCGCCCAATAAATTAGGCAGGTTCTCTATATTTTAAGTACGAATATTTCTTACTCCATAAACTTAGCAGTTAGGTACTCGCGGTTTAGTTTTGCAATGCTTGCAATCGAAATACCTTTTGGGCACTCTATTTCGCATGCTCCGGTGTTTGAGCATCCACCAAAACCAAGCTCATCCATTTTTGCTACCATTGATTTTGCACGCTTAACAGCTTCCACTTTACCTTGAGGTAAACGAGCCAAGTGCGATACTTTTGCCGATACGAATAGCATTGCCGATGAGTTTTTACATGTTGCTACGCAAGCTCCGCAGCCAATACATGCCGCAGCATCCATTGCCGATTCTGATTCATCGTAACCAATAGGAATAGCATTACCATCAGGAACACCGCCTGTGTTTACCGATACAAATCCACCCGCATAAAGAATCTTCTCGAAAGCATTACGGTCAACAATTAAATCTTTGGTTACCGGAAAAGCTGTACCGCGCCAAGGTTCAATTGTAATAGTCTCACCATCTTTAAACTTACGCATATGTAGCTGACAAGTTGTAATGTCGTTATCGGGTCCATGTGCACGACCATTAATAAACAAGCTACAAGTTCCGCAAATACCTTCGCGGCAATCGTGGTCAAATGCAATAGGGTCTTTACCCTCTTCAACCAGTTGATAGTTTAAAATGTCCAACATCTCCATAAAAGAAGTGTCGGTAGATATATTTTTAACTGTATAAGTTTCAAAAGCACCTTTTGCCGTTGCATTTTTCTGACGCCAAACTTTTAGTGTTATTTCATTTAATATTTTTTCAATCATAGTATTAAGATTTTAAGTATCAAGTACAAAACCTGTCTGCCTAAGGCAGGTTTTCAGTAATTATTCTTTTGATTTTCTAAAGCTAAATATCATGCGTTGAATTTCTTTAACTTTTTCTTCAAAAATCTTTAGTTCTTCTTTTGTGATTAACTCTACATCACTGCAAAGAATCAAATCATTCTCCAATTCAAAGGAGCTACCATTAGCCATGTCAAGAAAACGACATAAATCCTTATCTGTATTTCTTCCACAACCTTCGGATATATTAGATGCTATTGAATGAGTACTTCTTCTCATCTGAGAAATAACACCAAATTGTTCTTCCTTTGGAAAACGTTTAGTTAGCAAATAAATATCTTTATACAGATACCTTGCTTTTTGCCAAACTTTGAGTTCTCTAAAATTATGCATACTACAAATCTTGATTCTAATAGTCTTGATACTGAGTTTATTTATAACTACGCTGTGTTAATTCAACTGTCTCAAATTTCAGCTCTTCTTTATGCATGTGTGGCTCTTCTTTTTCGCCTTTAAATTCCCATGCCGATGCATAACAACCAATTTCATCGTTACGCATAGCTTCACCCTCTTCAGTAACCGATTCTTCACGGTAATGCCCGCCGCACGATTCGTTTCTGGCTAAAGCATCACGAGCCATAAGGTCTGCCATATCAATAAAGTCGGCAACACGACCTGCTTTCTCAAGCTCTTGGTTTAATTCGTTTTGCTCACCCGGTACGCGAACATCAGCCCAGAATTCTGTTTTTATTTCGGCAATTAGCTCAATAGCTTTTTGTAAACCTTTGGCGTTACGGCTCATTCCAACGTAATCCCACATAACTTTACCAAGCTTTTTATGGAAATAGTCAACAGGCTTAGTTCCTTTAATTGCCATTAAAGTATCTAAACGATTTTTAACATCTTTCGCTACCTCTTCAAATTCAGGAGCGTTAGTATCAATTTTAGGAGTTTGAATTTCGTTTGCAAGATAATCGCCTATAGTGTATGGCAATACAAAATAACCATCGGCTAAACCTTGCATTAACGCCGATGCACCTAAGCGGTTACCACCATGGTCTGAAAAGTTTGCCTCACCAATTGAGTAAAGACCCGGTATGGTTGTCATTAAATTATAATCTACCCATGTGCCACCCATTGTGTAATGAATAGCAGGATAAATCTGCATTGGTTCTCCATATGGATTAACATCAGTAATTTTTTCGTACATCTGAAAAAGGTTTCCGTAACGAGCTTCAATAACATCTTTACCTAAACGCTCAATGCTGTATTTAAAATCTAAATAAACAGCTAAGCCAGTATTGTTAACCCCAAAACCTGCATCGCAACGCTCTTTTGCTGCGCGTGAAGCAACATCGCGGGGTACAAGGTTTCCGTAGCTAGGATATCTTCTTTCCAAATAAAAATCTCTATCCTCTTCAGCTATATCGTTTGGTCCTATTTCACCTTTTTGTAGTTTTTCTGCGTCTTCTTTTTTCTTTGGTACCCAAATACGTCCGTCGTTACGTAACGATTCCGACATTAGCGTTAGCTTACTTTGTTGGTCGCCATGAACAGGAATACATGTTGGGTGAATTTGTACAAAGCAAGGGTTACTCATGTAAGCACCACGTTTGTACGATTGCCATGCAGCCCCACCATTACAGCCCATTGCATTTGTTGACAAGAAAAACACGTTTCCGTAACCACCTGTAGCAATTACTACAGCGTGCGCACCATATTTTTTAACCTCGCCGCTTACCATGTCGCGAGCAACAATACCACGTGCTTTGCCATCAATTTTTACAATATCGAGCATTTCGTGGCGAGAAAACAATTCTACTTTTCCGGTACTAATTTGGCGATTAAGTGCGCCGTATGCACCTATTAACAGCTGCTGACCTGTTTGTCCGCGAGCATAAAAAGTACGACTTACCAATACACCACCAAATGAGCGGTTAGCAAGTAAGCCACCGTATTCACGTCCAAAGGGAACGCCTTGTGCTACACATTGGTCTATAATACTACCCGACACTTCGGCTAAACGGTAAACATTACCTTCACGTGCACGGTAGTCTCCTCCTTTAATAGTATCGTAAAAAAGACGATATACACTATCGTTATCGTTTTGGTAATTTTTTGATGCATTTATACCACCCTGAGCTGCAATAGAGTGAGCTCTACGTGGACTATCTTGGTAGCAGAATGCTTTTACATTGTATCCCAGTTCAGCTAAACTAGCAGCAGCCGAGGCTCCGGCTAATCCTGTTCCAACAACAATAACATCGAGTTTGCGTTTGTTCGCCGGACTTACAACATTAATTTTTGCTTTATGCTCCGACCATTTTTCGGCCAAAGGTCCTTTAGGTATCTTTGAATTTAATACTGTCATATTTTAGATTTTAGTAGTGAGATATGAGACTGTGAGATATGATACTATTGAATAAGTTTTTTTACAAAAAACCATTATAGTACTCATTTCTCTGTACTCAATACTCATAGTCTATAATTAAAACTTAATGATGAAGTACAATGGGATAATAGAAAATCCTGCAGCAATAATGAATGCAAAGATTTTACCAACCACTTCAATACGTTTTCTCCAAATGTCGCTACTCCAACCAATAGTTTGGAAAGCTGACCAGAAACCGTGTGTTAAGTGTATTCCTAAGAAAACAGCTCCGGCAATATAAAGCAGATTGTAAATTAAGCATGACTTAAACAATCCAGCTACTAATGAATAAGTGTCGTGCATTTCAATACCATTGTAATGCACCATTGCAACACTATGATCTACTTTAATTTTCCAGTAAAAATTCATAATGTGAAGCACAAGGAAAGTTAAAATTAGAGCTCCTAATACATACATGTTTCGCGATGCCCAACTACTTGATTTAGTTTGGTTGAAACGCTTGTAATTTACTTGTCTTGCTTTCATGTTAGTTAGGGTTAGGAATGATGCATAAATCATATGCAACAAAAAACCAACAGCAAGTAATGGTTCAACAATTTTAATTATGGGGTTTGTTACCATAAAATTTGCCCCAATATTAAATAATTCACCAGTATCGTCAAAAATTAATAATAAATTAATGGTTAGGTGAACCATCAAAAACATCATTAAGAAAAGTCCTGTAACACTCATAAACAGCTTTTTCCCAATGCTAGAACTAATTAATTTGCTCATAGTCCGCAATTTATAATTGATAGATTAATAAATAAAATACTCTTATAGTGAAAACAAAAATACAAAATATGCTGTATTATTAATGGTGATTGGTACTTTTAAGCATTATTTATTTTCATTCCTAATAATGTAAGGTTTAGCAAATGCTATAACTCATTTAATAGCAAATAACTATGAAGTTTCAATCTTACTTTTTACTTGAGTATAAAATTTTTATATTTTGCGACTTATAAAATATGACATTCGTATTTCAATGTCGAAAAGTCTTACAGGCGTTTTCGAATTGATGTTGACCAATAGAACACGAAAACATCGTAGATTTTTCGTCGTTTTAAAATGCGTAAATGAACAAAATTATATAACCCCAAGCATTTTTTCTATTTCTAAAACATCTAATTCTTTTTCGTGAACATGCTTAAAGTTTTCTGAATTTTGAAACCAACTAATTGTTTTATTCTTACTTACAATATTTTCGTTACTCGAAATGCAGCTTAAATACGAGCTCCATCCCCATTCAAGAGGATGCTTTACAAACCCATGTTTAATAGGGTTGTTATGAATATATACAACTAAGTTTTTAAAATATCGTTCGTGGATTATTGGTTTTCTGTGAAACGGTTTTTCGAATAGCGAACCATGGCGGTTATATTTTTTATTAAAGTATTTTGCATAGGAAATAAACAAATGAGCAAAATGATTGGTGGGGTTAGGTTTTTTATTTGTATTAGTTTCTTCATCTGTAGAGGATAACCATTTAACCTCATCAAAAGTTAACAGCTTACTCAAGTCACCATCGTCAATTGCTTTCTGATAAGATGCTTTTGTGTATTTGTAATTTCCAATTTCAAGTTTGCTTTTTACTTGTATTAGCAAGTGAAAATGGTTTTTCATTAAGCACCAAGCAAAAGTTTCCGCAATAGTAGAAATATATCTCTTGTACAAATGCAAAAAATAATCGTAATCTTTTGGTCCAATAAACAAATTACAACCATTTATACCACAATTATAAATATGGTAATATTTCTGATGTTGAATTGGTTCGTAGGTTGACATGGGTTTATTTTTAGTTAAATGTAATAAATTACCATCAGATTATAAATAATTATTTGAATTCATTAGTTTTATAATGTTGAAAACTAGTATTTCATTTTAAATATTATCCTTGTATCTCAATGTTGAAAAGTCCTGCGGACGTTTTCGAATTGATTCAGATTAGATAGAACACGAAACCATCGTAGATTTTTCGTCGTTTGAAAAGTGAATTTAACTTGAAAGACGGTTGTTGTAAATATATATGATTAAGCTTCAGTTATTTTGGTAATTATTGTATATGAAAGTAGCATTCGCAACTAAATGGACTATTATTTTTGGTGTTGAAAAAAACCATCCAATTTAAATGTTATCCTCGTATATCAATGTTGAAAAGTCCTGCGGACGATTTCGAATTGATGCAGGTTAGAAAAAATACGAACGCATCGTAGATTTTTCGTCGTTTTAAAAGTGAATTTAACTTGAAAGAGTATTTTATTAAGACTTATAGGATATTTATTTAGAAGAATTTTTCTTCGTTTTGAAAAGTATAAAAATATAAAATGAATTTGTTTTAGCTTGAAAAATAGAGGTCACAAATATTAATTTATCTTTGTAAACATACGAGTTCGTTAATGTATTTTTGGTGTTAGGTAGTGAATTGTGTTGAAAAGATACTTTAATTAAGTATATCTTACTATATTCAATTATAGTCTCACTACCTACCCGAATTGTTCAGCCTGCTTGGCAGCAGACAGGGCGAGCTCATACCTGTCTGCCGCCAAGGCAGGTCTAATTACTAACGATCTATTTTATTAAAAACAGAATTATGCTATTTACAGATATTGTTGGTCAAGAAGCGATTAAATCGCATTTAATAAATACAGTAAAAGAGAATAGAATAAGTCATGCACAGCTTTTTCTGGGTAAAGAGGGCTATGGCTCACTGGCACTTGCTATTGCTTATGCACAATATATTATGTGTTTAGATAAAAAGGATAATGAAGCTTGTAATGAATGTTCATCTTGCCGTAAAATTAACAAACTGCAACATCCCGACTTACACTTTTCTTTTCCAACAGTAGGGGCAAAAAGTAGTCAAGCACTTATTAGCGACGATTATATTTCGCAATGGCGTGAGTTTGTTATAAACAACAGCTACGGAACTTACGAACAGTGGCTAGAAAAAATGGATGCAGGTAATTCGCAGGGAAGCATAAAGGTAAAAGAGGCGGAAAGTATTGTTCGAAAACTCAGCTTAAAATCGTTTGAAGCCGAGTTTAAGATAATGGTTATTTGGTTGCCCGAAAAAATGAATGCCGAATCGGCAAACAAATTATTAAAGTTAATTGAGGAGCCACCTGAAAAGACATTGTTCTTTCTTATATCGCTCAACAGTGAATTAATTATAAGTACTATTCTTTCCAGAACACAGCTAGTGAAAATTAATCGCATTAGCGACGATGAGTTATTCATTGGTTTGCAGCAGCAAAAGAATATTGACGAGAAAAAAGCAAGAGAAATAAGCAGAATGAGCGATGGTGATTATAATGCAGCTTGCAATATGATAGAAACATCGGTAGATGCTCAACAGAACTTTGAATTTTTTACTCAACTTATGCGATTAAGCTACATGGGTAAGTTCCCGGAAATTATTAAATGGGTTGATAGTCTTTCGAAAGAAGGGCGCGAAAAGCAGAAAGTATTTTTAAGCTATAGCCTTAAAATGATTCGTGAGAATTTAATAATGAATCAAGATCAACTTTCATTGGCTCGCTTTTCGGACCATGAGAAAGCATTTGCTCAAAAATTCTCAAGTTTTATACATCCAGAAAATTCAGCACTATTAGCGAGTGAATTAAATAGTGCTTACATGCACATTTCACGAAATGCCAATGTTAAGGTTGTTTTCCTCGATTTGTGTATTAAGCTAAATCGAATGCTTAAAATGTAAGCTGCAATTTTACAGTAGAATAAAAATAAGTTAGTTTTTTTAGTAATTTGTGTTTAAATTATTATTTAATGAAGCTTGTGTAGTATCTCATTGTTTGTAAAATTATTATAATGATACGATGAGTTAAATTGCGGTAAATAATTACGGTATCGTTTAAAGTAATTATTGTTAATATATACACAGATTTTAACATATTAAAAAAAAGCTAACCATAACTTTTTAACTCGCAACAGTTTTAACTATTCAACACTTTTTTATAAACCGAATCGTATTTTTCAACACCACCATTTAAAGAAAAACGCGAAATAGCTGATTGACTAATTTGCGAAGGATCTATTTTTAATAGTGAATCTATTTTATTTATAGCATTCAGATAGGACTCACTATTGAAATTACTTATTGCTATCCCAACCCCAGTTTCATTAATAATTTGACCAACATCGCCAACGTTATCGTTGCAGATAATAGGAATACCCATTCCCAAAATTTCAGCCATTTTAGTAGGTGAGGAGGCTTTTTTAGAAAAAACTGGTTTTATAAAAAATATAGAAACTGTACTTAAAGCGATATAGACAGGCACTAATTCTCTTGGTGATGATTCAATAATAAAATGCTCAGCTGAAATATTCTTTTCCTCTGCAGCCGATAAAATAATGGATTCTGGTTCTCCTGTTATGAACAAGAACTTTGCATTTGGTTTTCGAGCAAGCAAAACTTTGAAAAAGTCAAGCATTTCATCTAGCATGTACCAAGTACCGACTGATCCTAAATAGGAAAGAACAAAGTCATCAGTATTAAGGTTAAACTTCTTTTTTAGATTAGCAGTTTCAAAATATTGAGTATCAGATCTTTTAAAATGATTAAAGTCGGCACAACAAGGAATTACTTCAATCGGAATTGGATTATTCTTTATATTCAACCAGCTTTGTATTTCCGTTTTTCCTGTTTCAGTTAAACTTATAGTATAATCAGAGTTGTTAAAGTATTTGTTCTCTTGGCGTTTAAAATAATTATAGACTAAGTTGAAAACAAGATTATTTTTGTTCCATATATTTCCCTCCACACGTTCATCGGGCCAAAAGCCGCGCATATCAAAAATAAACTTTACTCCATATTTTCGTTGAAGTGCCAATCCTGCAAAAGCTGAAATATAGCTTCGGCAATGTACAATAGAAAAGGTTCTTTCTTTATGCAATACTTCTGCTATTTTTAATAAAGTTCGAATGTCTTTTATAGTTGATACCACAGGTGGAGTATAAGTATAATTTAAAGGATGCCAATATATATTAGCATCAGCTAGAATTTTAGCAATGTTTTGTTTGTTCTTTTTATAGTTTTCTGCTTTCTCAAAGCTAAGGATGGTGAAGTGGTAACCTTTTTCAGTTAAGCCTTTAAGGTAGGGAATAACTTGCGACTGCCCCAGGTTGTCAGTCATTCCATCGTAGGAAATATATAGTACTTGTTTGTTTTGCATTTGCTAAAAGTAGTAAATTCTAATTATTTACTTAGCCAGGGGCTTTCTTCTTTTGCTACAATGGCAGGCAGATTTATCAAACAGTCAGGAATAACTTTAATTCCCCAAATATTTAAAGCAGCAACAATGTTACTACCCCAAAACACGAGACCCGCAACCAATAAGCATTTTACAACGCCCAACACGAAACCCGCAACACTTTTATTTGCAACTAGTAATCAGTAATAGTTTTATTACCACGATACCCGCAACTCATTTATTTTAACCACAGATAACACAGATTTTCACAGATTAAAAAGCAGCTATCTATAACTTTTTAACTCGTAACTTGTTATTTATTTTACCACAAAGGCACGAAGGCACAAAGAATTTTAATTCGTATTCTGAAACTTTTAGCCTTTTTAACCATTAACTAGCTCCAAGTATCCAGCACCAAGCAACCAGCAACGCTCTACCAAATCAGCAAGCTTCTTCAATTACACATTACACATTACTAATTGTTAATTAATTATTACTCATTTCTTTTAACCACAGATAACACAGATTTACACAGATTAAAAAGCAACTGGCAATACTCTTCCTACCCAGAAACCTGCAACATTCTTTACCTGCAACTAGCAACTCCTTTTTACCACAAAGCACTCAAAGTTGTTTTCACAAAGAACACAAAGTTTTTTATCTAGCAACAAGTAACCATCAACAGTTTTCCCAACAAGTAACCTGTATCAAGCAACAGTTTTATTGGCTTATGGGTGTTTTGATAATAATAATAAAAACCATACATTTACATCACCAAAAGCGATGCACTAAAAGTGATGCGCTTTTAGTGATGTTGTTGAATATTAATTAACAATGTATTAATTATGAATCCCTTTCCCATACTAGATTATATAAAGCCTGAGCTTTTTTGTGATAGAAACAGCGAAACACAAGAACTGATTTCGGCATATAAAAATGGACGAAACGTAACCTTAACATCAATAAGGCGATTAGGAAAAACCGGTTTGATAAAACATTTATTTTTTAACATAAAAAAAAACAAAGAAGATTACCGCTTACTATATATCGACATACTAAAAACTGAAAAACTGCAAGACTTTATACAAGTTTTTAGCAGGGCGTTGTTAATAGAAGAAAAAAATAATTCAAATTGGCTAAAAAAGCTTTCTGTATTAATAGCAGGAATAAAAGCAAAAGTAAGTATTGATAATATTACCGGAGAACCTAATTTTGAAATTGCTTATTCAAAACCTGAAGAGGCTGTGCAATCATTGGAGAGTATTTTCGAGTATCTTGCAAAACAAAAAGACAAGTACCTTATAGCAATTGATGAATTTCAGCAAATAACAACTTATCCCGAAAAAAATACTGAAGCAATTTTACGTACCAACATACAGCATCAACATAAAGACAATTATATTTTTTCAGGCAGCAGTAAACACATACTAATTAGCATGTTTAATAATTACGGTCGCCCATTTTATCAAAGCTCACAAATGCTTAACCTAGAGCGGATAGATATTGATGTGTATGCGGAATTTATTAAGAAAAAATTTAATGATGCCGGCAAACAAATTGAGTTCAGTTTAGTAAAAGAGTATATCTCTTTTTTAGATGTGCACACTTTTTATGTTCAGTACTTTTTTAATAAACTATTTACTTACAGCACAAAAGTTGTTACAAAAAAACACAGCACAACAGTATTTAAAAATATATTAAACGAAAACGAGTTTGTATATTTAAACTATCGTAACATTTTAACGAGCTTACAGTTTAGGCTTTTGCATGCAGTAGCAAAGGAGAATAACATTAAAAGTCCCAATGCCAACAGTTTTTTGAGAAAGTATAATTTTTCGCAAAGTTCAGTAAATAAATCTCTAAAAACATTAATTGATAAGGAAATGATTTATCATGAAGATGGTGCGTATAAAGTTTATGATGTTTTCTTTTCGAAATGGTTAGAGAGGCTGTAGTTTATAATTCGCTCTTATTACTTGCTTACTGTTTACGCCGTCAGGAAAACAATCAAACTAGAATAATCGCAACTTCTTAAGTTATAGAATGTTTATATCTGTTAGCTTTGTATGATATAACATATAAACGCACTATTTTTACACAATTATAATAATACACATGATAGAAAGAGCTATATATATTGAAAGAATTAAGCCTTTTATTAACAACAGTTCGTTAAATTTTTATTTATAGCTGATAATAATATTTTTGCACAAACCTTGTGATTTTACCTAATATGCATATTATCAGCATGTTGTTTTTTGTCTCACTACCTGCCAGACAGGGCGGGCTCATTAATCATTACTAATTGTTAAATAATTATTTCACCACAAAGCACTCAAAGTTGTTTTCACAAAGAACACAAAGTTTTTTAACCAGCAACAAGCAACTTGTTTCTATTATTTTCACCACCGATAGCTCAGATTTTCACAGATTAAAAAGCAGCTAACTAGAGCTTTTTAACTCGTAACCTGCAACTAGCAACATTCTTTACCTGCAACTAGCAACTCCTTTTTACCACAAAGGACTCAAAGTTGTTTTCACAAAGAACACAAAGGTTTTTAACTAGCAACAAGTAACCTGCAACAGTTTTATTACCACGAAATATGTAACTCGCAACTCATTCCATACCACCACCGATAACACAGATTAAAAAGCAACTGGCAACACTCTTCTAACTCGTAACCTGAATCACGCAACGCTTTTATTTGCAACCTGCAACCATTTTTTTATCTCGCAACCCTTCACTGTTTTTAACTAGCAACAAGTAACCAGCAACTTTTTCCCAACAAGCAACTAGTAACCAGTAACAGTTTTATTATCCCGAAACATGTAACACTCTTAACCGGCAACTTGCAACAAGCAACTCTTTTCCTAACCCGCACCACGAATTGCGAAACTCTTTTCTTTTACCGTACGCAACCAAAGAAGCGTAATTATAAACATATTACATTTTGCTACACTAATATTTATTAAGTAATTTAGCACAAAACAACATAAGCCATGCAAAGTAAAGACATAAGATGGAAACAACGGTTTAATAATTATAAGAAAGCCTTTGCCACATTGGAACAAGGAGTAAATCAGTTTTACAAAGTTGGCTTGAGCAATCTGGAGAAACAAGGAATAATTCAAGGCTTTGAATACACACATGAGCTATGTTGGAAAGTAATGAAGGATTTTCTGAAAGACCGAGGCGATACGGAAATTTATGGTTCCAAAGATGCTACTCGTAAAGCGTTTAATCTAAATTTAATTAGCAAAGGGGAAACATGGATGGAGATGATCGCCGATAGAAACTTAACATCGCATACCTATAATGAAGAGATTACGGAACAGATTTTTAATAGGATAGTAAATAAATACTTTGAGCTTTTTAAAACCTTTGAAGAAAAAATGGATAAATTATGCCTTACGGATTAAGTTCTACCACTTTACAGAAGCTTGCTGAGGTATTTATGAAATTTGAAAAAATTGAGAGTACCACATTATACGGCTCCAGAGCTTTGGGCAATTATACTGAGGGCTCAGATATTGATCTAGTGATTTCCGGTAAAAACATAGATTTAAGCGACTTACATAAAATCTATTTTGCCATAGATGATCTTTTGTTACCCTATTCAATTGATCTTAATACGCTTAACTTTATTAAAAATGCAGAACTTCTCGAGCATATTGAAAGAGTTGGTATTATAATTTATATTAAAAAGACTTAGTGTTCCTATTTCCTGCCTGAAGGCAAACCCGAATAAGTCGGTCTGCCTAGTCGACAGATAGGGTGGTCACATTAATCATTGTTAATTATTTAACCACAAAGGCACAAAGTTTTTTAACCAGCAACACTCTACCAAATCAGCAAGCTTCTTCAATTACACATTACTAATTGTTAATTAATTATTACTCATTTCTTTGCACCACAGATAGCTCAGATTTACACAGATTAAAAAACACTCTTCTAACTCGAAACCCGCAACGTTTTTATTTGCAACCAGCAACAATTTTAACTTGCGACCCGTAACTCGCAACATTCTTTTGCCTTTTTGCTTTAATCTCTTTACTTTGTACTTGATACTTTGTACCTGCCCGAATAAGTCAGGCGGGCTTAATACTTTTGCCTTTTTACTTAATACTTTTACCTTGAATAATATAATTACCATACAAGATGCCGTCATAGTACCCCTCCTGCTTGTAGTAGCCTATTTTATAGCTACACGCATTAAAAACAAACATATTAAGGAGCATGCCTATTATAAATACTTTCGCATAGGTTTATTTGTAAAAATATTTGCTGGCTTAGCTTTTGCATTAATTTACTTGTTTTATTATGGCGGTGGGGATACCGTTTACTATTTCTGGGGAACAGGCAGTACTGTAAAAATGCTAGGTAAAGACATTCCTACCTTTTTTAAAATACTTGGAGGTAACCATAGTCTTGAGGTTTTTAGCATGTTCGACAGAACCACAGGTTGGCCAACTTATTTTCGTGACCCCAATTCCTTTGCGGTTTGTCGCTTTAATGTACCTTTTTATTTATTGGGTTTAGGTAGTTTTTTAGGTAATACCATTGTAATGAACCTTTTTTTATACTTTGGCATATGGCGTTTTTATAAAATGCTGGTTGAGCTCTACCCCTCTAATGAAAAATGGCTTGCCTATGCTGTTTTTTTTATACCTAGCGTGGTCTTTTGGAGCAGTGGAATATTAAAAGACGGCTGGACACTCACCGCTATTCTAATTATTTACACTAACATATATTGCATTTTTATTAAAAAAGAAAGAACATGGGCTAATGTATTATGGTTATTGCTTTGGGGCTATATTCTTGTTTCAATTAGACCTTTTATGTTTTATGTTGCTATAGGTTCTAGTTTAATTTGGATAGGCTTTTACTATTTGCACCGTATTAAAAGTACATTTTTAAGAGTAATTGCCTTACCCTTAGTAATGTTAGTTATTTGGTTAAGTGGTTTGGGTATATTTGTGCAAACTAGTTCACAGGCAAATACTCGTTATGGCAGTGTTGATGCTATGCTTGAAACAGCATGGATAATACAAGACGACCTAAAAAAGGATTATTATGGAGGTAATACTTTCGATATAGGCACATTTGAGCCAACCATACCCGGAGTTATTAAAAAGGCACCGCAAGCTATTGTAGCAGGACTGTTTAGACCATTTATTTGGGAGGGTGAGGGTATATTAATGTTTTTCTCTGGATTAGAGAATCTATTTCTTTTATTCTTCTTTCTCTTTGTGCTTTTTAAACGAAAAGGGCTAGGTTTCTTTACGAGAGTTTACAAAGATCCTTTTGTACTATCTATTTTTATAATGACCATAACCTTTGCCTTTTTTATAGGCTTAACAACAGCGAATTTCGGAAGTTTAGTTAGGTATGTTATACCTGTAAAATTGTTATTTGTAGTCGTATTAATTTTAATTAGGAAAGGTATGGAGAGTAACTCAAATGGATTGCAACAAAGCAGCTAATTTTTTCGTTTGCTCTTTTCGCGAATATTGTTTAATGTTTTTTGATTCGCATTTAACTTGTCCATTTTGTTGGCATTCGGCATAAATTTCTTTTATGGCTTTCTTGCACACACTAACTATGCCTAATCTAAATGACTTATTCATTTTCAAGCTCTAAGAAAAAATGTGTTTTATTAAATAAGCTTGTATATATTTCACATTGTTTGCTTCTGTATTCAATAACTTATTTATAACATACGAATTTGCCACACCTTCAGTTTTATTGAAGGTTTGCAAAGCTTTTAAATGAACAGGCTTATCTAAATCTTTAAATTTAACTTCAATTGACATTAAAGTTTTCATGTCATTTAAAATAAAATCTATTTCAGCATTATCATTAGTTCTATAAAAGTTAACTATTGTGGTAGCTTGCATTGACTTTAGAATTTCGAGATAAACAAAATTTTCAAACACGGCTCCGTTATCTGTTCTAATATGAATGTCATTAAAACTATTATAAATTATATTTCTCATTCCAATATCATAGAAAAATACCTTTTTCATTTTTGTAATAGTCTTTTTTGTATTATTAGAATAGGGCTCTACAAGTTTTATAATAAACATTTGTTCCAACAGATAAATATATTCTTGTGCTTTTTTATATGATAAACCTGATAATTTCGACAACTCATTAATATTTACTAAGTTTGATATTTGGGCTGCCAGAAGTCGCAATAGTGTATTAAAGCCAACCGAATCTTCATTTTTAACATAAGCTTTCACATCTTTTAATAAATATGTTTGATACATATCATTCAGTAGCTTCTTTTTCTCATTCTCCTTTTGCGCTAAGGCAACTCTTGGCATACCGCCATAAGTTAAAAAATCAATTAAATAATACTTTAATTGTTTGTTTGCAATAACATCAGGAGTGTTAATATTGTATTTATTTAACTCTGAAAAGGTGTTTTTATCTTTGAATTTAACAAACTCACTAAACGATAATGAATAAACATTTATAACTCTAACCCTGCCCGCTAACGACTCTTCTACATTTTTTAAAATTTCTAAACTGGAGCTTCCGGTAACAATAATTTTGAGTTTCGTGTTTTCATCAACTAACAACTTCATCATTGTTGAAATACCTGATATAAACTGAAATTCATCTATTAACAAGTAACCATCTAATTGGTAATTCAGATTTATCTTAACATATGACAATATATTTGAATACTTCTGAAATATTTTTGCAACTTCAGGGTTTTGTCCATTTAGTTTTAGTGTTTTATTATCATACTTATAATTCTGCATTATTGTTGTTTTGCCAACCTGCCTGGCTCCAATCAACACAACAATTGACAGGGATTTAAAAGCTGACTCAATTTCTAGAAAATAGTTATCTCTTGTTATCATATAACAAAATTACAAAAAAACAGTGATGGAACAAAAAACAAGCCTATATATTTTGATTATAATAGAAATACAGGCGCAGTATTTATCCAACATGTATAAATATGGGCGTTATATTTATAGAATTATATATTTTTATCCTATTATTCTACTCAATTTAGTTTACACCCAAATTGAGCGGTTCGTTACTTCTGGCTCTAGTTTAAAATAGCTATGTTGTTTGTATATTCTCATTATTTCGTTGCATGCAAATGCATGTTTCTAAAAAAAAATCTGCTTGCAACGATTTTATCAATGACATACTACCCGTGGTTTCATCACGGGCTATTGATATTAGAGCTCTACAGGCTCTTTACTAATAACAACGTTATTTTAACTAGAGCCTTACTTAGCTTATAGGCTTTTCAATAATTCAGCCAATTTCTTAGTTTGTTCTTTTCGCGAATATTGTTTAATGTTTTTTGATTCGCATTTAACTTGACCTGTTTGCTGCCATTCTACATAAGCCTCTTGTAAAGCTTGTAATATTTCTTCAGGGCTGTTGCAAATAATGCCGGTGTTTGTTTCTTTTAATATCTGTTCCATTGAGCCAGAATCGCCACCAGCCATTAGTATTTTTTTGTTCATAGTAAGATATTCATACAGTTTTCCTGAAATCATACCTTTATTATCTAATAATAGCAATAAGGAACATTCTTTCAATTTGTCATACAGTGAGTTTTGAGCAATTCTTTCTGTTGTTGTAAGATATGAGATTAGTGATTTGTCAAAATTTGTAATCCTGTCCTTTTGCGATTGATTAAAATCTGTACCATAAAAGACAACATTAATTTTAGTTTCATTATTCTTGTTTACAAACAATTTCAATCCAGCTAAAAACAATTCAATTGGTTGAAATGGATAAATTGTACCAGCGAAGGCTATTTCAAACTTATTCTGTTTAATTACTTCATTATACGCTGATGTAATTCTTTCTTGAAATCCATTAAAAATAACCTCAATGTTTTTATTTGGGAATAATTGCTGAAGTTGAACCTTAAAGAATGGTGCAGCAGTAGTAATTGCCTTGGCTGAACTAACATAATGCTTTTCTAATAGTTTAAATAATGTTTTATGTAATATTTTATCAAAACCTGCGAGTCTATTAATTTCAAAGTTATCGCTCCAACAGTCTCTATAGTCAGCAAACCAAGGGATTTTATATAGTAAACTCAATTTATGTGCATATCTAAACAGAATAAATGGTTCGCCAGTTGCAATTATGCAGTCAATTTTATTTTCTGCTAACAGTGAATTTGCCGCATAAAAAATTGTAGATTTATTATCGAATTTAAAACTAAGGTGCTGAAAAATAGAATAAAACAGGCTTAGTGTTTTTCTAATATTTGAATACTTTGAAAAACCATTATTAATCAATATTTTATCACGTAAATTTTCTTTGTATGGAACTTTTATTAATGTACCATATTCATTTGTAATTGTTTCATTTGAGACACCACAAGCCTTGCTATAATCAATTTTTGATTTAATTTCATTTGGCCAGTGGCGTGTGATTACCGTTGGTTCAATACCAAATTCTTTGAGATTTTTAAACCAGCCATATGGGCGTTGCCCCCCCATGGAAGTATAAGGTGGAAAATCGTAAGCTAAAATCAATACTTTTTTCATTCTACGACCTCCCAACATCCGCCTTTAGCAGGGCCTAAACGCTTAAGGAATCCATTGTTTTTAAGGTTTTCAATTTGTTTTTCTATAGCCCTTGTACCTAATTTTAATTTTGCTGCTAATTCAGGAATTGTGATATTATTATTATTTGCGATTAAAAATAAAATACGATTTGAAGTTTTCCCCGAACTTTTTTCTGTTTTCTCCGAATTATTTTCATTTACCCCGAACCTTTCCTCTGTTTTCCCCGAACTTTTTTCCGTTACCTCCGAACCTTTTATGTTTTTCCCCAAACTTTTTTCAGTTTCGTTCCAGTCAATTGAAAATGACACTCTGCTTGGAGAAAAAGTTTCATTTAATAGGGGTGTATTTAAACCAATATTTTCCCATACATAATGAATAGAGTGCAATCCACTTCCGGCACATTCTCCTACACCAATAAGCGAAAATATTTTAAATATTGTAGTATTTCTTGGGTCGCTAATTCCACCCTGAGTAGCTGCTTTAATTGACAAACGAAAAGCTCCTGGGTTTTGTAAATTAAGTTTGTTTGGTAATTTTTCTATAACTATACCTCTTGTGCCATAAAAATCAGCATGAATAAGGGTGTTTGCTATAGCCTCTCTTATGGCAGCATGTAACGGTGTTTCATCAATTCGTGTTATACCTTTTAACTGAAATGGAACTTTAGCATTGGCAAGTACCTTTTCTATAACCATAAAATAAAAATCGAAAATATTTCCGGACCAATTTCCTGAATTTGAAGAAACTCGATCTACCCATCTAGGATCTTCTACATTTTGTTTTTCGCGATAGTCTAAAAAATAGTTTGGCAATACTGATGTAATAACAGCTTCATCACAAAACACAACTATTCCAGCTAAGGTAGGGATTAGCTTATTGTTAAGGCGTTTTAAGCCACCAATTTTTAAAAGAAACGCCTCATCAGTTATATTGTTCCATACATGATTAGGCTTTAGGTTTTTAAAACGAATTCGATAGCGACGAAATGTTTCAGTAATAACATCACTAAGTAAAACATTTTCAAAAGTTAAAGTATCAGCAGACTCATCACTTTGATCGCGAAGCATAGTCTTTACCTCAGAGGTATTACACTTATAATCGCCATCAGCATTTCTTCGAAAGGTTCCGGTAAGGACATTATTGTTTAAAAAGATAGGTTTATCTTGGCGGTTGGCTCTGGGTACAGAAATAACAATAAGCTCTTTGCCATCAATATTTTCAACAATTACATTTTTATTAAAAAGTATATTGCTATTTACTTTTTGCGTATTGTTTATTTGATTCCAAAATTCTGTAATTATTTTACCTGAATCATTAACACCTGTAAGAAAATATTTGCCTTTATTTTCATTAATCCCTAATATAATTACACCTCCATTAGTGTTGGCAAAAGCAGAATAGCTATCCCAAATTGAATTAGGTAAGGTGTTGGTAGCTTTTTTGAATTCAGCTTTTTCGTTTTCGCCCTTTTTAATTAACAGTATGAGTTCTTCTTTTGTCATTTTTTCACCTCCCAATGTCCGGCTTTATCTGATCCAATTCTTAATAGTTCCCCACTATGTTTTAAATTAGCAATATGTTCTTTAATTGTACTATCCGATTTGTTTAACTTTATAGCTATTTCTGCTCTCGATATTTCAGAATTTTCTTTTATGCAATTTAAAACCAAATCTCTGGTTTTCTGGGTGGTTTTCTGGGTGGTTTTCTGGGTGGTTTTCTGGGTGGTATTTTTTCCATAAGTTACCAGAATACCATTGCTAACTTCTTCAAAAGTAAAATATATTTCAGGATATGATTTCAACAATTTTCTAATACGAATAAAACCAGTGCCATATTTTTCAATTTCGCCTATTAAATAAAAGGCCTCGGCAACTAACTTATTTCTTAAACTCGATTGGTAATCATCTTTTTCTAAATCACTTATCGTTAAATTACCGTAAAGTTTTCCCGGACTAAATATCGTGATTTTGTTGTCAAATATTTTAATCTGTATATCGTTAGCATCTCTATAATCTCGATGTACAATAGCATTAAGCAAGCTTTCTTTTATTGCTTGTACAGGGTACTCCCAACGCTCAGTCCGTTTAATATTACCTTCAAATATATATTCGAGTTGAATGTAGTTTTTTATGTATTTTAGACTTTCATCTGCTGCAATAAACAAGGTGTTGGTTATTTGTCGGTCGTCAATAATTGTTGATGTCGACTTAAAGCGACCAATTCTAATATGATGACGCTCTGGTATTTCGGCAAATAATAAAATAGATGCAATGCTTGGCAAGGTGTTCTTTACTAGAGCTAATTTTTTAAGCACAAGCATATTTGAATCTGTGGTGTAAAATCTACCCGTACTTTTTATTTCGGCAATAAAGTTTTCTATTTTTATATTACTTAATTCACTTATGTTTTTGCCTGTAAATTCATAGCTATCCCACGAAATGCTTAAGGAATGCAAATGTATTTCAGCAATTTCATTAACAGATAAAAGATGGTTTGAATTATTTATTCGTTTATAACATCTGTTTTGTAACGAAACGGGTTTTATGGGATATTCATCAACTTTTAAAACAACAATAATTTTATTTTCAATCTCAAAAACAGTAGGCGAAGGTATTATAGCAGGAGCTATTTTCTGTTTTATTTCATTTATCCATTGCTGAACCGATTCTTTTCCAATATCAACACCTTTAATTTCTCCTTTATCGCTAATTCCTAGTATAATAAAGCCTCCACTTGTGTTTGCAATGGCATTTATAGCTACAATAGTTTTTGAGCCGAAACTTTCTTTAAATTCAACTTTTTCGTTTTCGCCTTGTTTA
>JAUXEM010000286.1 GCA_030620515.1 Salinivirgaceae bacterium | reverse complement strand
TCAGGTTATTGAAATTAAATTCGAGAA
Organism: Salinivirgaceae bacterium; assembly: GCA_030620515.1. Classification (GTDB taxonomy): domain Bacteria; phylum Bacteroidota; class Bacteroidia; order Bacteroidales; family SZUA-534; genus JAUXEM01. The sequence continues at coordinate 3,550 of JAUXEM010000286.1, read as the reverse complement.
TCTTGAACTAGACGCTATTAAATGCATTAAAAATATTTATACCAAACTAGATTTAGACTATACTGAAGAATATAATACTAAATTAGTAAGCTATTGTAACAAACTAAAAACTTATAAAAAAAACGATTATAATACCACAGATGCAGATAAACAGCAAATAAAAAATATTTTGGGAGAGGTATTGCCAGAATATTTTTAATGTTTTTATAATGTGAAATTATTGGTTTATAGTTGATTATTATCAACACCAAATTTGAAAGTAAAATTTATTGTATATGAAATTACATTTAATTTACCCAACGTGGAATAAGTTGGAAGGGCAAACTCACTTTAACTTGCCACCACACGGTCCTGTGGTTTTGGCAGCGGCATTGCCTGAGTACGTTAATGTTCATTTTACTGATGAAAACGTTGACGAAATAGTGTATGATGAAAACGTTGATATTGTTGGCATCTCGGTTATGCTTACTGCACAAATAAAACGTGCATGGGCAATTGCTGATGAATATAGGCGACGTGGGAAAACGGTGTTTTTTGGTGGTATAGCAACTATGTTGCATGCTCGTGAAACACAAGAACACGCCGATTCGGTATTTTTAGGTGAAGCCGAAGGTAGAATGGAGCAGTTTTTTGACGATTTTAAAAACAATCAGCTTAAGCCGGTTTATAATTATATGATTAAACATCCAGATATTAATTTGGTTGGACCTGCACGTAGAGAGATTTTAAATAGAGAGAAATATTATCACAAAGGTATTCAGATGGTTGATTTATTTCATGCCTCTCGCGGTTGCCGATTTAACTGCTACCCTTGCTGTGTTTCATTCCTTGGTGGAAAGTCATTTAGACCTCGCCCGATTGATCGTGTAGTAGAAGAGCTTGAAACTATAGATAATAATCGTCTTTTTATTGTAGATAATTCTTTAGCACAAAATAAAGAATGGGAAAAACAGCTTTTTAAGGAGATGATTCCTTTAAAAAAGAAATGGTGTAGCCATACTATTGAAGACGATCCAGAAGTGCTCGACCTTGCAGCTCAGGCGGGTGCTTGGTATGTGTATCAGGCTGTTTTTGACACATCAGACTATATTAAGGAGCGCGTTAAACGTTATCATGACCATGGCATTAAAGTAGAGGGAACTATTCTACTCGGGCTCGATAACCAAACCGAAGACGATATAAAACGTTTAGTTGACTTCCTGTTAGAAATTAATTTAGATTTAGCTGAATTTACTGTACTTACTCCATTTCATCATACTAAAACTTACGACGATATGTTAAGGCAGAAGCGTATTTTCGATACCGACTATAATAATTATAATGCCGGGAAAGTCGTGTTTCAGCCTAAACATATGAGTCCTGAAAGGTTACAAGAACTATATCAGTATGCATGGGATACTTTTTATAAAGACGAAACACAAGAGCAAAAAATGTTTAAGCTAATGATGAGTGTTGTTGAAAAAGAAATGCGCGATGGCACATACCGTACCAGAAGGGAAGATTTAGCCAGAACCTCTTTTGGAAAGACATTAGATAGATAATTATTGTAAGGATAAACCAAGCTTGTTTTATTAATTGAGCACTAAAGAAATATGGAACTTAAAGATTTTGAATATAATTTTATTGACGCTATTTATGATTATGATGGCTTGTGGGGGCGCAAATCTAAATGTGGTTTAAAAGTTATTAAGCAAGCAAATAATCATGTTATAATTGTTACTGATTTATACGAGGAGAATTTGGGCGGAACAGTTACCGAGTATTGTGGCGAATTAGCTCAAGTTATAAGTAAACAATATAGCCTCGATATTGCAATGCTGTGTTTTATTCATCATGTACCTGAAGTGAATTCAAGTTTAGAGTTTTATGAAGAGGCTTTTTATAAAGTGGAATTTGAATTGAAGGAAGACGAATTAACAAAACCTGATTGGATTAAAATTACAAGGCAAGAAGTATTAGAATTATCTAAGCCCTAAATAGATATTTATTTTTATTTGTAAAGCATCTTTAATGAATAGTATTAATAAAATATCATCATGCATTAAACATGGCTTTCTACTTTGCTTTGCATTAGTATCAACAATGCTTTCGGCACAACAGTTAACTCAAACTATTCAAGGAAAAGTTTATGATAATTTCACAGGCTCCTTATTACCTGGTGTAAATGTTGTTGTTATAAAAGATTCTATTCAAAAAGGAACAGCTACAGATATTAATGGAGAATTTGTATTTAAAGATTTACCCATTGGCAAGTACACCATGAAAGCTAGTTATATTGGCTATAAGGGTTATATTGCCGATAATTTGTATTTAGCCTCGGGGCGTGCCATAAACATAGACATTCGATTAAAAGAATCAGCACAAGCGTTGAAGGAAATCTCGGTAAACGCTGTTGAACGAAAAAACGAGCCTCTTAATAATATGGCTTTAATTGGTGCCAGATCGTTTACTTTAGACGAAACAAACCGATATGCTGGTGCTTATGGCGATCCTGCAAGAATGGCTATGAACTATGCAGGGGTATTGCCTGTTCGCGATAATAGGAATGATATAATTATTCGTGGTAACTCTGCAACTGGTTTATTGTGGCGTATAGAGGGAATTGAAATACCTAATCCAAATCATTTTGGTGCTACAGCTACAACAGGTGGCCCAATTACTATTATTAATACAAATTTATTATCAAAATCCGATTTCTTTAATGGTGCATTCCCAGCTGAATATGGCGATGCTTTGGCAGGAGTATTCGATTTAAAACTAAAATCGAGCAATATACAAAAGCACGAAAAATGGGTGCAGCTTGGGTGGAATGGTTTGGAAGTTGGTTTAGAGGGACCGTTAAAGAAGGGGGGGAAAGCATCGTACATGGTTAGTTATAGGCACGCTATTACTCATTTAGTATATTTAATGGGCTACGAATCTAAAACTAGGATTAAATACAAAGACATTTCGTTTAAATTGAATTTTCCGGGAACAAAAACGGGAAATTGGTCAATAATTGGTATGGGAGGAAATAGCCAGATTATTATGGATGATTTGAAATTAGATGAGGATGAACGCACTTTTGAAACCTACGGTGAAAAGCTGGATAACTCTACTGCAATGGGTGTGTTTGGTATTACCAATCGTGTATATCCAAGTAAACGAGCTAAAATAATGAATACTCTTTCAGTAACCGGAAATATGGTAAAAAATTTGGTGGATACTTTTACTATTGCTGATCAAGACCTTTTTAGATGGGGAATTGAGAATACTGAAGAAATTAAGCTATCGGCAAATACCACAGTTAATTACAAGCTTGGCACTGGTTCAAATTTGAAAGCTGGTGTGGTGTATAATCATTACCTAATGTCGTTTAGCGATATACAATACATTGATGGAGCATATCAGGTATTTTCTGATACTGCTCATGCACAAGTTAATTTAATGCGTTTGTTTGTGCGTTATAAAAGAATCTTAGGAGCGCGTTTTGAAGGATATGTTGGGCTGCATGGGCAAATGTTTTTTTATAATAATTCGATAGCTATTGAGCCACGCATGGGTTTAAAAT
>JAUXEM010000275.1 GCA_030620515.1 Salinivirgaceae bacterium | reverse complement strand
TTTAAAGAGGCTAGAATGTTTTAAATAACGCAATATTTACTTATATAATCTGCAATATGGTAATCTACTAACCTAACTTCGTAATAACTTTTTATGTTATAATATTGTGAATAGTAGAAAAATTGCCACAATATTTTTCCAACATTTGGCGCATATAAATAATCATTGCTTTTTTCCCATTTATTATCTATTTCCCAATTAATTACACTGAAATGATAATTAAGCACACTATCAAAATTACCTGCCTGTAAATTTATTTCTTTTTGTGCTATTTCCATTTTTGCATAGGCATGAAACATTGTGTCATTCCCAGCTAGTTGATAGAATGAGTATAAAGTGTTGGTGAAATTTTTTTGAGAAAAAATAATTTTCCCTTCTAAATCAATAATATATTCTAACGAATCACGATACAATCGTTCAAAAGAACCTGAATTAGCAGAAACAGCGTTGTGTTTTCCATAAAAAATCATGTATTCTTCTCCATTTACTAAAGTGTCACCTGTTATTTTAATGGTATCATATTCACTCACTAACTCTTCGTTTTTAAGCGAATCAATTATATAAGTATTATACACCCAATAACTTCCTATTGTAAGCGGAAAATAGTTTGGTTCTTCAATAATAGGTGGTTTTACATTATCACTACTTTTTTCACAAGCCCATAAGCCTTTGCATTAGGATTACTCCTACAAGGATTTTTCTTTTCATAATGTTTGTTTTTAGTTATGGTAAAAAAGTAGAAGTTTAGTCGAAGCTGTAGGGTTTTGTTTAATTTTTAACGTGGGGTTAAGCAGAATATTGCCCAAATTGAGCGATTTACTATCGCTAATTCGCTAAAAAAATGTATTTTTCAACGAATTTATTTTGCAACATGAATATGAAAGGGCAAAACAAAAAAAGAACCGTGTTTAACAGTCAACTTAGTGCTATGGATAAGTTTTTTTAATATTTGGTGGATTAGATGATTCGGGTTATACCGATGGTGCTATTAAAAAAAATACAAAGAGCTAACCGGCTTATCTATTTCTATATTATAATGATGCAATGAGTGCATATTGTACCATATGCAAGAATGTATGAATCAAAATACAACTAAACTTGAAGTTATTGAGGCTGTCAAAATGATAGCAATAGGTGGAGGCTATATTACTTGTCTAAATACTCGATATACCATGCAATTAATAAAAGAATTAGGAATTAAGGAATGATTAGAAAAGCCACAATCTTTGATTTAGAAGTTATAAACGATATTTATAATCAGGCAGTAGTTCATAGGCTTCAAACTGCCGATACTGAACCTGTTTCACTTGAAAAACGAAAAGAGTGGTTTAAAAACCACAACGCAGAACAGTATCCAATATTTGTTTTTGAAAGAGATGAAAAAGTTGTTGCATACCTAACACTTAGTGCATACCGACCAGGCAGAAAAGCATTGATAAGCTTAGCTGAAATTAGCTATTATGTGCATAAAGATTATCAAGGTCAAGGCATAGGTTCGCAGTTGGTAAAATATGGTTTAGAAATTGCTCCAACTTATAAATTTGAAAATTTAGTAGCCATCTTATTAGGATCAAATGTGGCAAGTATTAATCTATTGAAGAAGTTCAATTTTAAACATTGGGGTACATTTCCACAAGTAGCTAACATTGACTTACAGAAAGTAGATCACTTGTATTATGGATTAAAACTATAGTAATTTAGGTTGTTGCTATTTTACAACTCAACAACTTTTGAAATGCCATAGCGTGATGTTGGTTCAATGTGGTGAGTTTTTTCAAGCGGTTTAAAAGCATCCATTGCTAGTTCAATTCTATTGTTATCTTCCGAAATATGTGACAGAAAAATAGTTTTTAAAGGTGAGTCATTTAATGAATTTACCAATTCAAAAGCCTGTTCATTACTTAAGTGACCATGATCAGAGGCAACTCGTTGTTTTAAAAAAGCAGGGTATCTACCTGTCATTAAAACATTGTGTTCATAATTACTCTCTAAAAATGCTGCATTACATAAAGGCAAATGTTCTATTACATTTTCACATGCTATACCTAAATCGGTTAATACAGCAATATTAACACCATCAACCTCAACTCTAAAACTTGTAGGTTCAACAGCATCGTGTTTTTTGCTAAAGGAATGTACTTTTATAGATCCAACAGTTATTGTATCGCCAGGTGTAAAAAGGTTTATTTTCGACGATAGGTAGTTTTTATTTGCCCTTTCGGAAGTTTTTTTTGTGGCAAAGCCTTGAATATTATTTTTATCGCATACAACACGCAAACCTTTTATATGGTCGGTATGCTCATGTGTTATAAATACAGCTTTAATTTTTTTTAATGATAAACCTGCATCTGTAATTCGTTGGTTTAACTGTCGGTTTGTAATACCTATATCTATTAATATTGCCTCTTGGCTATTTCCTATATAGTAGCAATTACCATTGCTGCCCGATGCTAATGCGCAAATTTTAACCATTTAAAATGTATTATTTTTGGAGTGCAAATATGCAAACTAAAAGATTAATACCCTGTAAAATGAGAAGTATAAATTTTCTTTTTCGCTTATTGCAGAACAAAACTAGGAAAAAAGTAAATTTCATAAAAAGATATAATGACAGGATTTAAAGCCGTAGTGTCGCTTAAATGTCGTGAAAAATTAGTTGTTCTGTCGTAATAATAAATCGTAATTTGTTAAAAAGTAATTAAGCGCAGCAATTAGTTTTAAAAGGATACAACAATTAATATACTTAGAGATGGATCAAATAGAATTAGGAAAAAAAATTCATGAATTACGTAAGTTAAAGGGTTTGACGCAAGAAGAATTATCGGACCGAACAGGATTAAGTACAAGAACCATACAAAGAATAGAGAATGGCGAAGTATATGCTCGTACCTATACCTTAAATAAACTAGCCGATGCATTACAGGTTGAATTAAGTGAATTATTAAACGTGGAGGAAGATGATGGTTTAAGAAATAAAATGTCAGATAATGATACAAGAAAATGGTTAGCTCTTTTTCATTTAAGTGGTTTGTTTACACTAATTGCACCTTCTATAATTTTCTGGATTATAAAAAGAGATGATGTTCCTGCCATGAATGAACATGCAAAAAACATATTGAACTTCCAGTTAAGTATGATCATCTATTTTATTATTTCAGGATTTTTAGTATTTCTTATTATAGGATTACCAATAGCTATATTTTTAGCAATATTTAGTCAGTTAATGGTAATTATTAATTGTATAAAAGTGTTGCAGGGGAGTATTTACAGATACCCATTAACCATACAAATATTAAAAAATATTTAATTGCATGTTGTTACCTTTATTAATAGCGAACGTCTTGTTTTATGGTGTGCATATAGCATTGTTATTGATGACGCATCCTTACTAAAAATAATTTTCATGACAAGCCCGCTTAAAACCCTTCTGTTAGTCGGAATTATTCTATTTAATTTTAATTTTGGATTTTCTCAATCGTATGAAAAGTCTGCCGATACCTATGTTATAGTTCTTGATATACAAACCACTTATACACAAAATGCTATAACAGCAGTTCAAGCTGAGGATTTACTCAAGGCTGCAAATGAGGTGATTGAGAAAACAAATCCAAAGAATATTATCTATGTTATGACTCTTGCACAAGTAGCTTATTTAACCTTAAAAGGAGTAGTTGTAGATACTTTGCCACATCAGGAATTAGATGAAAGACTCAAGGTAGTAAACACGCAAATATTTACGAAAGAAGGGGGCGATGCATTTGTCACAAAGAAGATAACAGATTTCTTTGAACAGAAAAATGCGAAAAAAATAGTTGTTGTTGGGTTAATGGCAGAACAGTGCGTTAGCCACACCCTATTAGGTGGCAAAG
>JAUXEM010000294.1 GCA_030620515.1 Salinivirgaceae bacterium | reverse complement strand
GTTGCGGTTTATGGCAAATATCACAAAAACAATAATAATTACACTTACTATTATTAGAAATGCAATTTTAATAGTTCTTATGCTAAGTTCAATAATTCTGCCTTTATTCATTGAGTTTTTAGTGAGTTAAACTAAGAATACAAATCTACAAAACAATGTAATCCTAAATATATTATTTACTATATTTTTTAGTTATTTGGGGAGCCTATATTGGACAATTCAATATTAGCACTTACACAATGGGAATGGTAGGGTACCGAACTCCAAACAATGACCGAGTTGCTAACGAAGGAATGATTTTTACAGATTAATATTCGGAGCAAAGTTGGGCATTGTAGTAAAAAAAAATGCCGCTAATGCGCTAATTAATAAAGAACTGTAACACTGAGATTCGCAGAGAAAACAGGAGTTACACAAAGGAGGGAAAAAGTTGCGGGGTGCAGGTTACGAGTTAAAAGGCTTATTGTTTTTTGCGTTTATTCTGAATAACAGAAACTATCAAAACACCCAAGCCAATTCCCAGTATATTTGCAAGCATATCTGAAAAATGAAAGTGGCGGGTGGCATTGGTAAGAAACTCTTGTAACACCTCAAGCAGCAAGCTAAATGCAAATATAATTATCCTTAGAACACTCTGTTCTTTAAACAACGCTTTTGTAATAAACAGCAAGGAGTGAGAAACCTGTCCAACGTTGAACTTGGCAGATGTGTATAAACCAAAAATCAGTCTACTATCGCTCGGGATTCCTGCCTATACTGCCAGTTACGGCAGACAGGAGTTGGTCTATATAATTTCGATTACAAAATTATAGTCTCACTGATTTATCTTGGTGTGAGAAAAGCGTTGCAAAAGTATTTTCAAAGCATTTGTAATGCTAAAGTTATAATACAACAATTATGCTAATAAGAAATGCAAGTTTCTTTTTGTTTAGGCGTATATAAAGTATCAGCTTTGCTGCCCAATTCTCTTAAGTATATAACTTGGTAACAACACAGAGGCAAAAGCAATTAAGGTTAAAATAATAGCTTGATACTGCACGTTCATAGTAAGCAAAGCTAAGCCAATAAAAGCTATTAAATATAACGAAAGCATCAAAGTCGCCCTTGTATGTGTAAAACCTAAGTTTAATAATACATGGTGTATGTGGTTTTTATCGGGATGAAAAGGAGAGCGCCTTTTATATAATCGAATACCAAAAACTTTAATCATGTCTACTAAAGGCAAAACTAAAAAACTCATAGCTACTACAGGTGAAGAGCTAATCTTATATATACCCACATAATCTTTATTTGTCTCCAAAAATTCAATGGCAAAAAAGGCAAGCAGTACACCCAATAGCAAGGAACCTGTGTCGCCCATAAATATTTTTGCTGGTGTAACGTTGTATTTTAAAAACCCGAGCAAAGCTCCTACAACAGCGGCAATAATAGTTACCATTTGCATACTTTTCTCGCTACCCTCCAAATAAAACCAAATACCAAAGGCTACACTTGATATAACGGATGTTGCTGTACATAAGCCATTTATACCATCAATTAGATTTACCGCATTAATAATAGTTAAAAAAGTAAACATGGTAAAGGCTACGCTTATCCAATAAGGCAATTCATTCACCCCAAATAGGCTATAAAAACTGGTAATGCGCACATCGCCCAAAATTACAATAGCCCCTACCGAAAGAAACAAACCAAAAGCTTTTTTTAAAGGGTCAAGTGCAATAATATCGTCTTTTATTCCCAAAAAGAAGGCAACTATAAAAGCAAATTCTAGATATTGTAAGCCTGGGAAAACTTTAAAATCGGCAAAAAGAGTCATGCTTAAAATGAAACCAATAAAAATTCCTAAGCCTCCTAAAGTTGGTATTGCTTTTGAGTGAGATGTGCGTGCATCAGGTTCATCATACAAGTGTTTAATTTTTGCAATGTTAATTATCACTGGAATAGTAAAATAGCTTAATGCTAAAGCAAATAAAAGAGGAAAAACGGTATCAAAAAGGATACTAATATTCATTTGGTTATTATTATATAATACAAAATTAATGTTTTTGAAATATCAGCCTAAATTTTTCCACCAGTACATCAAAAATAAAGGTAGGTGTTGAAATAAAGTTACGCTGCCACATTCGTTTAGGTTCTTTTATTAAACGGCCCAACCACTCAAAACCAATTCTAATTAGCCATTTAGGAGGTCGTTTAACTGTTTCGCCGTAAAAATCAAATACTGCACCAATGCAACAAATAGTATTTGCATTAATTTTACCTTTATTAGCATATACCCATTTTTCCTGTTTCGGTGCTGTCATACCCACAAAAAGAATATCAGGAGCAAATACATTTATTTTAGCTATCATCTGTTGAGTATCAATGTCTGAAAAGACAGATTTAAATGGAGGAGAAAAATTGCAAACAGTAATAGCAGAATGCTCTTCTGCAAGTTTATTTTTAATAATATTAAGAGTATTTTCAGAAGCTCCCAAATAAAATACCTTTAGTTTTTCTTTGTTGGCTTTTCTTAGTAAATGTAAATGTATATCAGAACCTGCTATTTTTTGAATTTTCTTATTTTTTAAATACTTAACTGCTAAAACTATTCCAATACCATCAGGTAAAAGTATATCAGAATTTTGCAAAGCCATTTTAAACACAGGGTCACTTTTAGCTACGCAGTACGAGTGTGGGTTAATGGTATTAATAATAGTTTTACTCTTAGAAAGCTTTAGTAAGTTTAAATCTGTTTTTATAATAGGATAATTGAACAGTTGAATATTATTCATTTATTAAATTATTTTGAATTAGTATTAAGCACCTACCAATATCCGGATTTATCACGTCCCACACGGTTTATTAGATTCTGTTTTTTTTATTTATCCAAATCTCTTTTAATGGTAATTTGTGAGACATTACATAATTGAGAGTCTTCCTTGAGCTTATTTTATTATTCTATCAATACGATTATCGGTATCATTAAATAGAAATTTAACTATTGTTGAATTAAAGTCTAAATCATAAATTGGAGTTATATTAATATATTCTAACCAATTATGCTCCATTTTATCTAAGCCAAAGCCTGCATTTTCGGCAAGGTTTACCATTCTAAATTATTTAGTTATAATGGTATTACGTGGAAATGATATATTTTTTATTCTTAATAAATCAAAATCATTAGGCACACTGCCAGGATTATAAAATTCAATATGATTTGTAAAAATACGTATTCGTGATTTAGAAATACCTAATAAGCGCTCCGCTTTTCGGAGTCATCGAATGAATTTGCTGACTACAACAACATAGTTGCAGATTTATTCCACTTCTACTTTACAACCCAAATTGAGCGATTTGCTATCGCGAATTCGCTCAATCGACTGAGCAATTGTAAGTTTCACAAACCTTCGTTTCACTTGATTTGTGACAAACAACAATTCCTAGGTCGGGATTAACTCTAAGTAAAGCGCTTTTCATTTCATTCAAATCGCTCAACTTAGGTTTTAATCTCT
>JAUXEM010000262.1 GCA_030620515.1 Salinivirgaceae bacterium | reverse complement strand
CAGATTTTGGTTTCCTTATAGGTATATTAATTATAGGATTTTACACAGGAACATTCGATTTTGAAACTTTAAATGCGGTTAATCACGAAACAGGAACACTTGTTTTAAATTGGGCTTCAGGATCATTTATGGGCTTATCAATAATTACCTGGGCGTTAATTCTCATTTTTATTGGTGGTGCAGGAAAATCGGCAATGATGCCATTTCATATTTGGTTACCAGATGCCATGGAAGGCCCAACACCAGTTTCAGCATTAATACATGCTGCAACAATGGTAGTTGCTGGTATATTCTTAGTCGCACGATTGTTCCCAATGTTCTATTTTGTTGAGGATGGTTTTGCATTAAATATTGTGGCTTATGTAGGAGGTATTTCATCATTATTTGCAGCCATTATTGCAATCACGCAAACAGATATTAAACGAGTTCTTGCCTTTTCAACCATGTCTCAATTAGGCTATATGATGATGGCTTTAGGTGTTTCAGGATATGATGGACATGAAGGTGTTGGTTATATGGCTTCCATGTTTCACTTATTCACACATGCGATGTTTAAAGCCCTTTTATTCCTTTGCGCTGGTTCTGTAATTCATGCAGTACATAGTAATTATTTGAAGGATATGGGTGGTTTGCGAAAGTATATGCCAATAACAAATATCACATTTTTAATTGCAGCATTAGCTATTGCAGGCGTTCCTCCTTTAGCAGGGTTTTGGAGTAAAGATGAAATTTTAGTTGCAGCTTTTGAACACAATAAATTACTTTATTTTATTGGTGTTTTTGTAGCAGGATTAACAGCGTTCTATATGTTTAGAATTTACTTCGGAATTTTCTGGGGAAAAGAAAAAGAGTATGAACATAAGCCACATGAATCACCAATGTCTATGACAATCCCATTATTAGTTTTGGCATTTTTGAGTATAACAGCTGGATTCATACCTTTTAGCAATTTTGTTACTGCAGATAAAGCAGGGTTTGAAGCACATTTAAATTATCCTTTAGCAGCTATAGCTATTGGAGTTGGACTCATCGGAATTGCTTTAGCTTGGGTGTTTTATAAAAAAGAGAATAGCTTATCAGATAGATATGCAAAAGCGTTCGGACCTCTATATCAATGGGCTTATGATAAATTTTACTTTGATGAAATTTACATGTTCATCACAAAGAAGATAATTTTTAAAAGAATATCAGCACCTATTGCTTGGTTCGATAAAAAAGTAGTTGATGGCACTATGGAAGGTATAGGAAATAAAACAGTCCTTACCTCTGAAAAAATAAAAGGAATGCAATCAGGGAAACTTCAGGATTATGCCTTTTCTTTTGTTGTTGGTGTCGTAATTATAGCTTTAGTGTTTATTTATTTATGGAAGTAACTTTAATAATTAGAATTTAAATTAGTATGGATATTTTATCACTTTTTGTAGTAGTACCGATAATACTAGTTATAGCTTTAGTTTTTACTAAAGGGTTAAAACAGGCTCGTATTGTTACCATGATAGGAAGTATGGTCCAGCTTGGGATGTCTATAAATTTGGTGTTTGCTTATTTTAAAGAAAGAGCAATTAATGAGGATATTATGGTTTTCACGAAAGACCTTCTTTGGTTTAAACAATTTAATATTCATTATAGTATTGGTGTTGATGGTATTTCGGTAGCTTTATTACTTTTAACGTCTATTGTAGTTCTTGCAGGTGTATTCATTTCATGGAAAATGCCTGATTTACCAAAAGAATTCTTCATTTCCCTTATTGTATTATCTGTTGGAGTTTACGGATTCTTTATTTCTATCGATCTGTTTACCATGTTTGTATTCTTTGAAATTGCTGTGATTCCTATGTATTTGTTAATCGGAATATGGGGGACAGGACCGAGAGAGCATTCAGCAATGAAATTGACCTTAATGTTAATGGGAGCCTCAGCTGTACTGTTAGTAGCCATATTAGGAATATATTATAATTCTGATGCAGATGGAGGTGCACTCACATTTAATATATTAGAGATAGCGAAAGTCAATATCCCTTTTGAAACACAAAAAATATTTTTCCCATTAACCTTTATTGGCTTTGCGGTTATCGGAGCCTTGTTCCCATTTCATACCTGGTCTCCTGATGGTCATGCTTCGGCACCTACGGCAGTATCGATGTTGCATGCGGGTGTATTAATGAAGTTAGGTGGTTATGGCGTGTTTAGAGTGGCTATGTATTTGTTACCAGAAGGCGCAATGCATTGGTCTTGGTTCTTTATAATTTTGTCTGTTATTGGTGTAGTTTATGGGGCGCTAAGTGCTATTAAACAAACCGATTTAAAATATATCAATGCGTATTCATCAGTAAGCCATTTGTCATTAGTGATGTTTGCATTATTAATGCTGAATAAAACGTCATGGAATGGAGCCATATTACAATCCTTATCACATGGGTTTATGACCGCTCTTTTCTTTGCATTAATTGGAATGATTTATGGCAGAACGCATACAAGAGATATCACAAAACTAGGAGGCTTGTTGAAGGTCATTCCGTTTATTTCAGTAATTTATGTCATAGCAGGTTTAGCCTCTTTAGGATTGCCAGGATTCAGTGGTTTTGTTGCAGAGATGAACATCTTTGTTGGTGCATTTCAGCATGAAGATATGTTTACTAGAGTCGCAACTGTATTTTCGGTTTCGGTAATTGTTATTACAGCAGTATATATTTTAAGAGTTGTTGGCATTATGCTTATGGGACCAATTAAAAATGAGGCCTATTTAAAGTTAGAAAGAGTAACGTGGTATGAGAAAACCGGAATACTATTATTATTAATTCCTATTGTTGGAATTGGTGTTGCACCTCTTTGGTTAAGTAATATGATATTAGAAAGTTTAGAACCTTTTATACAAGGTTTATTATAAAAAATTAAACAGAAAACTAAACAATGGATTTTAGTACTTTTTTATTAATGAGACACGAGATTTTACTCTTAGCAGTTGTTTTACTGCTTATTGTAGCCGAAGTCTTTATACCACAAAGTAAAAAAAGTAGCATCGTACATTTAGCTATCTTTTTGTTTGGAATACATACGATTATTGGGTTTTTAACTATTGATTTTGGGAGCTTGTTTGGAGGTATGTTTCATACGAATGCACTTATTAATTTCTTTAAAAATGTATTGAATGTTGGTGTTCTTATTTTGTTATTACAATCAGGAGATTGGTTACAAGAAAAAATAGTTAAGGAACATAGAGGCCCCGAATTTTTCATCTTACTGTTTTCTTCACTTTTAGGAATGTATTTTATGATTTCTGCTGGTGACTTTTTAATGTTTTATTTAGGACTTGAATTATCAACGTTACCGGTTGCCGCTTTAGCAGCTTTTGAAACCTCTAAAAGAATTTCTAGTGAATCAGGAATTAAGCTAATTTTATCTGCAGGTTCGGCTTCTGGTGTTTCTTTATTCGGGATTTCTATGCTGTATGCTACAACAGGGTCTATTTATTTTGTTGACATAGCTGAAGCCATTACAGCTTCTAACTTAACCATTTTAGGGTTCATTTTCTTTTTCGCTGGATTAGCATTTAAGATTTCGTTAGTGCCATTTCATTTTTGGACTGCTGATGTGTATGAAGGAGCACCTATTAGTGTGGCTTCTTACTTGTCTGTTATTTCAAAAGGCGCAGCTGTTTTTATATTAATGATTTTGTTATTTACGGTAATGAAACCACTAATGCATATTTGGGAAAATATTTTATATGTGGTTGCCGTTGCAACCATGTTTATAGGTAATTTATTTGCACTTCGGCAACAAAATATGAAACGCTTTTTAGCATTTTCATCTATTGCCCAAGCAGGATTTATCTTATTAGGATTAATGATAGGGAATCGATTGGGAACTACAACAGTCGTTTATTTTGTACTGATTTATATATTTTCAAATTTAGCAGCTTTTGGTGTTGTTCAAGCAATTTCTCTGAAAACAGGCAAAGAGAATATGAAAGATTATGAAGGATTATACAGAACGAATCCAAACTTGAGTTTGGTGATGATGTTGGCTTTATTTTCCTTAGCAGGAATTCCTCCAGTTGCTGGATTTTTCGGTAAATTCTTTTTATTCATGGCCGCAGCAAGTGAAGGGTATTATTGGTTAGTATTTATAGCTGTAGTTAACGTTACTATTTCTTTATACTATTATTTATTGGTCGTAAGAGCCATGTTTTTACGAAAAAGTGATAATGCAATACCTCATTTTAAAAGTAAACTTTATATGAGAATTGGATTGTTGGTTACTGTAATTGGTATT
>JAUXEM010000074.1 GCA_030620515.1 Salinivirgaceae bacterium | reverse complement strand
GGATGCTCTGATTTCGATCTAGTTAATGTTGCTATTGATACAGCCTCTCCAAGCATAACAGGACTTCTTCCTACTGATAATGAAACATTAACTTGTAACATCACTGAAGTAACCTTAAATGCAGATCCTATTCTTGGAGCTCAATTTCAATGGAGTACCTTAACCGGTGGGAATATTACAAACGACCAATCGCCTACACCTACGGTTGATACTCCAGGATTATATACGATTGAAGTAACAGATCCAAATAATGGCTGTTCACGTACTGCCTCAACTACAGTTCCTTTTAATTATGCCGAACCAACAACAGTAGATTTAATTCCTACAAATGGAGTACTTACATGCGCAACTGGTACTATTCTTTTAGATGCCTCAGGTAGTAGTGCTGATGCAATTAATTTTACTTGGGCTGCAACATTAGGCGGTAATATTGTTTCTAATCCAAGTCCAAATCAGGCAATTGCGAATGCTGCCGGACGCTATACAGTAACAGCTCGACATGATGTTACGGGTTGCCCCAAAAGCGCACAGGTTGATGTTACATCTGCAGGTGGAAAACCTTTAATTGATTTATTCACTAATTTCCCCGATACTTTAACTTGTTCAATAACTCAAGTCATTTTAATGGCAGATGCAACAGCATTAGCAACAAAATCCTGGGCATGGTCAACCACTAATGGTAGTTTTGTTGATCCTTTAGACATTAATGATATTGATGTTATTGTTGATGGCTTTGGAACCTATCAGGTTGAGATTACTAATACAACAACGGGATGTTCATCTTTAAAATCATTCACAGTAATACAGAATATAACAGCTCCATCAATAACTATTTTAACTCCCGATGATTTAACATGTTTAACTACTGAAGTTACAGTAACAGCAAATGCAACATCTTTTAATAATGCACCTATGAGTTATGCTTGGGGTGCAGGGGCTGGTGGAAATATCACTTCTGTAAATACTTCAAGTTCAATAATTGTAGATGCAGCAGCTAATTACACAGTTACTGTAACCGATTTGAATAATAATTGTCCTGCCACCGAGAATCAAAATGTAGGCAGCAATACAACACCTCCTGATGTATGGGTAAATGAAACGCCGGGAGCTCTTACTTGCAACCAAAGCTTGGTTCAACTTGTAGGCGGCTCTAGTTTTAATGTTGATTATCATTGGACAGGTTTAAGTGGTGGCTTTAGTTCAACACTTGAGAGCCCCAACGCAAGTGTGGCAGGAACTTATAATCTTGAGGTTAATCGTACCGATAATGGTTGTACTACAACATCGAACGATGTAATTATAACTGAAAACAGAACAACCCCTAGTGTAATTATGAATGCTCCATCAGGGGATATAACTTGTACATCAACTGATGTAACAGTAAGTACAACTTACAATGCCGATTATCTTTATCAATGGACAGGTCCAGGAATAATAGAATCACCTGGTTTATTTTCAACTATTGTTCATGAAGTAGGCTTATATACAGTTATAGTTACCGACAATATAAATAAATGCGATACAACAATTGCTGTTGCAGTAGCTTCTGATTTCAATCCGTCAAATATTCCGGTAATAAATGATATAAGTAGTTGCTTTGGACAAGTAAACCCAGATTTCGTAGTTATTTCAGGAGATAATGTTAAATGGTACACAGATAATACTTTATCAGTTGTGGCAGGTACCGGGAATACATTTTCTCCAACTAGTGCTACAACAGTGGGTATACATAATTACTATGCCACATCAACAGGAACAAATGGTTGTGAGAGCCTTGCAAATGAGGTTTCAATAACCATTCATGGCTTACCTAATGTGCCTGGTGCTATCGACAATGAAATATGTGAAGGAGCTGCCGGAGAACCTATTTCAGCAGTAGGAAACTATATTCGTTGGTACGATTCTGGTAATGTTTTTTTATTACAGGCAGGCTCGTACACACCACTCGATGTAGCTGCTGGTTCATACAACTATTATGCAACTCAAACTGGTGTGAACAATTGTGAAAGTAATCCAACAGCCGTAACTTACACTATAACTCCGGTGCCACTAGCTCCTGTATTTGTTGATAATAGCCTAGAAGTATGCGAAGCGGATGTAAATCCTCCATTTACCATTTCAGGTCAGAATATTAATTGGTATAAAAGTATTGGTGGAGGAATAGTTTCAACCGAGAATATATTTGCTCCTTTGGACATTGTTCCAGGCACTTATACTTATTATGCTACACAAACAATTTCAGGTTGTGAAAGTACTGAAGAAACAGGAACAATAACTATTTATGATTTACCTTCAAATCAAATTTTCACAGGTGGCGGAAATTATTGTGAAGGCTCTGGAGGTATAAGTATTGGTTTAGTTTATTCAGAATTAAATGTTAATTATGAACTTTGGCTTGACGAAACCAGTCTTGTTATTGACGATATAGGTGTTGATGGTTCTCTAGACTTTGGTAATCAATTATCTGCGGGGTCTTATACAGTTTACGCATATAGCGGACTAACAACATGTAGAGTAAAAATGTCAGGTGGTGTTGATATCGCCATTAATCCGTTACCCGATGAGCCTGGTTCAATTAGTGGAGATAATATAATATGTCAGAGTCAAACAGGCTTGGTTTACAGCATTATCCCTATAGCTAATGCCGATTCTTATGTTTGGACAGTTCCCGCAGGTTTCAATATTATTTCGGGCGATAATTCGAACGCAATAACAGTTTCAACAGACTTAACAGCTTCCGATGGTAATATATCAGTATATTCAGTAAATGGTTGTGGTAATAGTGAATCGTCACCAGCAAACTTTATTACAGTTAATAATATGCCCGAATCGGCTCAAAACTTAACTGGGCCACCAGCTATTTGTTTAAATCAGGATGGTGTTGTATTTACAGTTGATGTTATTCCATTTGCTACACAATATATATGGGATGTTCCAGTAGGAGGAACCATTGTTGCAGGACAAAACACAAGGCAAATAGTAATTGATTTTAACAACTCAGCAGTAAATGATGATATTACGGTTTACGGAACAAATGATTGTGGGGATGGTAGTTCAGCAACTATAAGTTTTATTGTAAATAGTTTACCAACTGTTTCAGCTGGTGATGATCAAAACCTATGTGATAATCAAACAGCATTAGAAGGAAATACACCTCCTGGTGGAAGCTTTGGCGATTGGGGACTATATGAAGGAGCTGCTAGTGTAGCAAATATTAATCAATATAATAGTAATATTATTTTAATAGGTCGTGGTAAGAATATTTTAGTATGGAAAATTACCAATAGTAATGGTTGTGAAAATACAGACACTGTAAATATTTTTAACAATACTATATATGTTGATGCAGGATCTGATCAGATAATTTGTTCGAAAACCACCTCACTCCAAGCTTTTGAACCATTAACAGGAGGCGTATGGAAGGTATTGTCAGGATCAGGTTTTTTTGCAGATCCCGGCTCTTCATCTACAACAGTGACAGGGTTATCACAAAACGATAATGTATTTATTTGGGAATTTATAAATAATGGATGTATAAGTTCCGATCAAGTTAAAATTACTAACGATTTACCACAAATACCTAATGGTGGAGTTGATCAGGTAATTCCATCAGCTCAGGCTAACATGGATGCATCTCAACCAGAGGCTGGAACAGTAGGAACATGGAGTATCGTAAGTGGTAGTGGTACATTTGATTTTCCAATTAATCGTGATGCTATTGTATCAGGGCTTACTCCAGGAGTGAATCTTTTAGCTTGGACTGTTCAACGTAACGCATGTACATTAACTGATACAGTTAAAGTTGAAAATACTCTGATTGAAGACCCGGAAGCGGGATCAAATCAAATAATATGCACAAGTCAAACTACCCTAGATGCTGTATTACCTGATATTGGTATAGGAGAATGGAGTATAATTTCCGGTGCAGCAGAAATAGCGGATATATATAATCATCAAACCCAGATAATTAATATAGGACATGGAGAAAATTGGTTGCGTTGGGAAGTTAGAACTTCTGTGAATAGTGTAAATTCCGATTCTGTATTAATAATTAATAATGAAGCAACTCAGGCAAATGCAGGACCCGATGTTGAGATTTGTGATAATACATTTACGTTAAATGCAAATACACCTTTATATGGAACTGGTATTTGGTCGTTGAGTAGTGGTTCTTGTACTATAGATGACGATATTAATCCAAACTCATTAATTACAGATTTAGGGCAAGGAGTAAATGAATTTAAATGGACAGTAACAAATGAAAATTGTGCAACGGAATCATCAGTATCCATAACAAATAATACGCCAACAACAGCAATTGCAGGCGACGATCAGACTGTTTGTTTCGATTCTGCTTTATTGCTGCCAAATACACCATCTATTGGGATAGGTAGTTGGAGCTTAGTATCTGGCGCAGGTACATTTACTGGTAATATTGTAAATAAAATAGCTCCTGTTTTAAATACCTATAGGTATACAATTACAGAGGGAAATTGTACATCTAGCGATGATATAAACATCATTAGTAATAAACCAACTACTCCTGATGCAGGATACGATAAAATAATTTGTGTGGATAATATAACACTTGATGCTAATCAAGTATTACAAGGAGTAGGGCTTTGGAGTATAATAAGCGGAAGTGGTTCTTTTGATAATCTTTCATTAAACACTCCAAATATTTCAAATATATCAGATGGACAGAATATTTATAGGTGGACCATATCGAAAAATGCTTGTGTAGAGCACGATGAAGTTGAGATTTGGAATAATTATATTGAAGCTGCTGCTGGAAACGATATTGAATTATGCTCAAATGACTATCAATTACAAGCATCAAACCCAACACCTGGAGTAGGTTCTTGGAGTATAATTGGTGCAAGTGGAGCAATATTCGCAAATCAAAATTCACCAAATACTTTAATAACAAACCTTTCAAATGGTACAAATCAATTGCGATGGACTATACAAAACGATGGTTGTGAAACATTTGACGATGTTGTCATAACAAATAATAATCCGACAGATGCAGTAGCTGGTGAAAATCAATCCGTTTGCAGCAAAGATGCTGAATTAAATGCAAATACAGTCTCTTATGGTGTGGGAACATGGTTAGTGATGAGCGGCTCAGGTACTTTCGATGATCCTAATAATCCAAATACATCTATACGTAACCTTGGAGTTGGTCAAAACACACTCCGCTGGACAATAAATGAGCAAAATTGCAATTCCTATGATGAGCTTATTGTTATTAGTAATTTGGCTGAAAATGTTTTTGCAGGAAACGATCAAATTGCATGTTCCGATACTGCAGTATTGGAAGCACTACAACCAACTATTGGAAATGGTCAATGGTCGATAATAAGAGGAGCTGGTAATTTTGATAATTCAGCAGAAAACAAAACAATAATTCGTAATTTGGGTAAAGGAGAGAATGTACTTAAATGGATGGTATCCAGCTCCGATTGTCATGTAATAGACACTGTAATTATAACAAGTAATGTACCAACACAAGCAATTGCAGGTGGCGATAAAATTCTATGCTCATCAGAAACAGTTATGGCTGGCAATACCCCAACTGTGGGTACGTGTGAATGGATTTTAGTTTCAGGTTCAGCCGTAATTGAGTCTACAAACAATCCAAAATCAGTTGTGTCTTCAATTCAGTTAGGAACAACAATATTACATTGGACAATAAATCAGAATGGTTGTTACTCTGCAGACGAGGTTGTTTTAACAAACAATCAACCAAGCACTCCATTCGCTGGGTACGACACTGAAATTTGCGAAGACTCTATTCGTTTATTTGCAGAACCACCAACGATAGGTGTAGGTCAATGGACTTTAGTAAGTGGCGATGCTGTTATTATTACTCCAAACTCGAATCAAACCAGAGTTGTAAATATAAAATTCAACGATAATACTTTCCGTTGGACAATAACTAATCAGAATTGTGTGCTTTACGACGATGTTGTTATTACTAGTAATTTAGAATATGTGAATGCCGGCGAAGATAGACAAGTTAATACACCTACCGTTCAGTTAATTGGCAATAAACCTGCACAAGGTACAGGTGAATGGCGTGTATCAGCTAGCCCAGCAACTATTGAAACACCAGGAAATTTCGAAACAATGGTTTCCAGGCTTGGTTCTGGGGCAAATGTTTTTACATGGACTATTACTAATAATGGTTGCACCGCTTCAGACGATGTAGTAATTAATTATATAGTAATGCCAATAGCCGACTTCGATCCTTCAGATGATAAAGGTTGTCCTCCAATGTTAGTTAACTTTGTTAATACATCTATTGGTGGTGCTCCTTATACATGGGACTTTGGCGATGGAGAAACATCTTCAGAACCGAATGTTATGCATGTTTATAACGAAGCAGGTGTTTATAAAGCTATTTTAACAGCAACCGCACCTTTAGGTCTTACTGTTACCAAAGATACATTTATAACCGTATTTGAAAACCCAATAGCCGATTTCGATATTGCTCCTAAAACAATATACATACCAGGTGAATACATAAGTTGTTATAACTATTCAACCAAAACAGAAACAAGTCAATGGTTTTTTGGCGATGGAAATTACATAACAGATTATGCACCTACTTATGAGTATCAGGAAGAGGGTATATACAGTATTACTCTAAAAGCTATTTCCAGTGAAGGCTGTGTCGATTCAATCACAATTAACGATGCTGTAGAAGTATTACCTCGAAGTAATTTCTTTTATCCAGGTGGATTTACTCCAAACCCAGGTGGTGGATCCGATGGCATTTATGACCCCGAAGATCGTTCCAACGATGTTTTTTATCCAATTATTACCAATGGTGAGCTTATTGAATATGAAATGTTGGTATATAATCGCTCCGGTGTACTTATATTTCAAACTACAGATGTTAATATAGGCTGGGATGGATATTATAGAAACAAAATGCAGCCCCAAGATGTATATATTTATTTAGTACGTGGTAAATATAATAATGGGCAACCATTTAAAAAAACAGGTAATGTTTTACTAATTGTAAAAGACAATTAATATGAGAAAACTAATTACCATATTGTTTTTTATAGGAATACTTTTACAAGCAAATGGGCAAGATCCACATTTTTCTCAATTTTATGCTAACCCAATAAACTTAGCTCCTTCCTTTGCTGGAAGTGCTGATGCTCCACGTTTTGTGCTTAATTTCCGCGATCAATGGCCAAAAGTTCCCGGAAATATAATTACATACTCGTTTTCGGCCGATAATTACTTCTCAAATTTTAATAGCGGGATAGGAATTTTCTTTTTATCGGATTATGCCGGAGGTGGAAAATTAGTGACCAACAATATTGGCCTAGCCTATTCTTATAAAGTTAAAATAAACCGCGATTTTATATTTCAACCTGGTATAAAAGCATATTATTATAGTAGAAGAATAGACTATTCAAAAGTTAGCTTTGCCGATGAGTATTTTGGAGACCAGTATATAGGTAACACTTCAGAAGTGTTACCGATTGATAAAGTGCAGCATGCTGATTTTGCTATTTCAGTTTTAGGCTATCTTGAAGATTATTGGTTTGGAGCCAATGTAGATCATTTAATGGTAATATCTCCTGAGTTGAATGCCGATTACAGATACACAAATATGCGATTATCAGTTTTTGGCGGAATGAAATACAATATCAAAAGCAGGGTACGTAATAAAAAAAATGAATATATTCATATTGCTTTAAATTACTATTATCAATCATCTACACACCAACTCGATGTAGGATTTTACTATAACCGCAACCCTCTTGTTTTAGGCATTTGGTACAGGGGCATACCCGTAGTTAACGATTACTATTCGGCCGATGCATTAATCTATTTGGCCGGCATAAAATATAACGGCTTTGTATTTAGCTACAGTTATGACATGACTCTAGGCAAATTGATTTCTCGCACTGGTGGCGCACATGAAATAAGTATTATATATACTTTAAAAAATCACATGGGTGGCAGAGCACAAAAACACAAAGCCATTCCTTGTCCTGAGTTTTAAAAAACAGTTACCCAATAATAAACAATCCAGACAAAGACACAGCTTGAATTAGAATCAAGATTAAAATAAACCACCCCGCTGCAAGCATATGGGGTGTCAATATGGAATAATTTCATTATAGCTACAAGTAAAGGAGTATTAATCTCATTTATCTTGATATGTTCCGCTATCGGGATTAGTTCAACTCACAAATTTTAAACAGCTGCTATTCGTAAATAGTTGACTCACAGTAGATTTTGAAATAAACAAAAGGGGCATACTAGCGAGACTAGTTACCCCTTTAACCATTAACCCATGAAAAGTTCAAAGATACCTAAAAGATTAAATATTACACCGTTTTCACCTAAAATAAAAATAATTTAAATTGTAATTTTCAATCATTTTGCGTGCTAAGCCTTTTGGCTAACGCTAATAGGGTAATTATGTCCTTGGAAAGGTTATGAAAAATGATTCTTTCGCAAAACTATTTAAAATATAATTTGTTATTCAGCAAGTTATAATGCTTAAGAAAAACAAACACATTTAATAAAAACAAACATATGAAACCTTATTTAGCCAGCTTAATAAATGCTGTACTTTTAATCACAATAGGATTATGGGGATATATTTCATCTACCACGCCCTCACCTACTGCGTTAATTCCTGTTATAATTGGTACAACACTACTCATTTTCATAAAAGGAATTAAGCAGGAAAAAAGAATACAAGCACATATAGCCGTAGTATTAACTATCTTAGTTTTTATAGGGCTCTTTAAACCATTTTTTGCCACGTTTGGTCGCGCAGATAGTATTGCCATTGTGCGAGTAAGTATAATGCTAATATCAACACTGTATGCTTTGATCCTTTTCGTTAAAAGCTTTATCGCTGCAAGAAAATCAAAATAACTTTTGAAATAGTCATCTGAATTGAGTCTATTTATTTTAAGTAAATTGACTATTTTCGCCATTCATTGTTACACAATTTATGGCTTTAAATATTTACAAACTTTACCTTATTAAAATTGCCAAGTGGTTTTCGTTAATAATGCCAATTGTGGTTTTATTTTATAACGAAAATGGATTAGAGCAGTTTGATATTTTTCTTCTTCAGGGAATTTATTCTGTATCCATTGTTGTGCTAGAAATTCCTTCGGGCTACTTTGCCGATGTGCTTGGTCGTAAAAAAACAATAATTATAGGAGCTGTTTTAGGGTTTATTGGCTTTTCTGTATATAGCGTCTCTTATGGATTCTGGACATTCCTAATTGCAGAAGTTATTTTAGGTTTTGGTCAGAGTTTAATAAGTGGTGCCGACTCTGCTATGCTTTATGATAGCCTACTTGCTAACAAGAAGGAAAGAGATTATCTAAAATACGAAGGTCGAATTATCTCTATTGGCAACTTTGCTGAAGCAATTGCCGGAGTAACAGGCGGTTTTTTAGCCACATATAGCTTACGAACACCTTATTTTATACAAACGGTAGTGGCATTTATTGCAATTCCTGCAGCTTTAACTTTAGTGGAGCCTGTACGTGAAAAAATTATCACAAAAATGAAATTTAGCGATATAACTAACATCTTTAAATATTCTTTAATTGAAAATCGCCCTTTACGATACAATCTAATTTTTTCAGCAATAATAGGCTCCTCAACCCTATCAATGGCTTGGTTTGTTCAACCCTACTTCAAAACCCTTGAAATGCCAGTTAGTTGGTATGGTATTTTTTGGACATTACTAAACCTATCCGTAGGATTAACATCGCTAATAGCATATAAAGTAGATAAAAGATTAACACAAGCGAAAGTAGTTATACTTATTACATTATTGGTTGCTGGTTGCTATATTGCAACAGGAGCATTTCAAGCTTATTGGGCTATTAGTTTTCTTTTTCTCTTTTACTTAGTAAGAGGTTTAGCAACTCCTATTTTAAAAGATTACATTAACCGAATGACCGACTCGAATATTAGAGCAACCGTATTATCGGTTCGTAATTTTATTATCCGATTGGTATTTGCAGGCCTGGGTCCTATACTAGGATGGTACACCGACCACTATTCTTTAGCTACCGCATTAACTATGGCAGGTGTATTCTTTCTAATAAGCGGATTATTGGTTTCATGCCTTCTAATAAAAACAGAAAAGAATAATTAAATAAAGCGCAAGAAAAAAATATTTACATCAATATACTTCTAGCTCATTTTAAGATACTTACAAACACAACAAAAAATAATATAAAATATTATCAATTATAATTTGCAAATAAGCAAACAATCTGTATTTTTGCATCGCTTTTAAAATAAGCAACGGGGTTTAAATCCTCAAACGTTCTAAAAAATACTCGGGGTATAGCACAGTCCGGTTAGTGTACCTGCTTTGGGAGCAGGGGGTCGCAGGTTCGAATCCTGCTACCCCGACTATTAAAATAGTAAGCCAATTCATTTTCAATGGGTTGGCTTTTTTATTGCCCCCAATTTACCCCCAATCACCTGATTATCAACCGTTTTTCATGTTTTTACTAATTGCATCTTTGTTTCGACACTACTGATAATAGTATTAAAAGCTAAAAAAAGGGTAACGTAAATTAAGATGATACCCTTTTGCTTTTTTAATAAATACTTTATTAATTAATTAATGGTTACACTTGAAAATATCACTAATCATTTTACAACAATGTTGTATTAGGCTTTATCTTTATATTCACTGCTTGCAAATCAATTATTTCAATACTTGTTTTTTTCATCTGTAATATATCTAAGCAAATTCATAGAGGTTTAGAACCACGCCATGCAGTTGTTTATCCGTTTTGATTATATTAATTCTCATAGCCCTAAATTATACCAGCAATACTTGTATTTTCATCGCTGACATATTCCCAGTTGTTAATTAACCGTAGTGTTGGCTCATTAAATATTATTTCAATAGCTTTTTTTTATTGTTTAGGTTTATATTAGGACTGCAGCTTTTGGCTCTAATCCATCTTTGTATTTAATGAACTTGAACTTCCAATGGCTCATTTTGGAATTGCTTATTTAGCAGCATCGAAAAGTTAATAAACTTTAGCTCTACGGTTAGAGAAATCAAGAGCATATCTGTAATTATTTATAT
The DNA here is from genome assembly GCA_030620515.1 of Salinivirgaceae bacterium. Classification (GTDB taxonomy): domain Bacteria; phylum Bacteroidota; class Bacteroidia; order Bacteroidales; family SZUA-534; genus JAUXEM01. The sequence goes on along the minus strand of JAUXEM010000074.1, from coordinate 5,818 downwards.
CATAATGAGACGACTAATGCAAAAGCAGAAAATAAAAATTGTAAAATTAAAAAATTCATAAATTCGAATCAAGGCGCCAGAGATAGTTATCTATTCTTTTTTAGGCTTAAAAACACTATGCCTAAAATGAGGGATAGCACCTCAAAATAAATTATTGGAGAAAAAGTAAGTATAGTCGTAGTTGCGCTATATTTATTTAACCTGTTTACATAAAAAAAGCAGGTGCATCATTAATAAAAAAGAGTTATGAAAATACTGAAGCATATTTATTAATCAATGCACTAGTGCAATGCTCATCAAATGCAAATCCTTATATCATATTCAAATTAACAGTATCGTCACCGCTTCTTTTCAAACAAATAAAAGCAAATACTCTACACGCCTAATGAGTATGAGTTTTTATGCTTATGCAAAAAACATGTAACTATAAGCATATAAAAGATGATTTATCTCACTAAATAGAACAATATTGAATGTTGCTTTGTACTAATTAAATACCTTTCTTTGAACTAATTATTTATCACATTTCATTGCATTTAAAAGTTGAGTGTGATAACTAAAAAGGGTAGGACAAACATTAGCACATAAGAGTGCTGTAAATATGTAGTTTTTTAGATAAAACAATGATAAAATTCAAAGTTTTTCATTAAAAACTAATTACAAATATAAAGAATAAGGCAACTTTCAATTAAAAACAACACAATGACAAAAGAAGAAATTGAGGAATTGAAAAATGTGATTAAAGAGCTTGGTTTAAATTGCACTAAATTCCCTAAACGACTTGAGGTAAGGATACCAAAAGTAAAATTTCCTGGTGTTTATTTAAGTATTCCTACGGATACAAAATCATTAAAATTAATGGTTTATTTTCATCAGACTAGCTTTAGTTATCTCGAAAAGATTAAAACAACAGGATACACTTTGGGAGGTGAAGATCTTTTTAAAACAATTTCTATAAGCGAGGTAAAAGGAATTCCTGCCAAGGAAGAAACTGAAGAATATTTAAGACAGGCTCTTGACAAAATAAAATCACTTGGAATAATTCACGTTGCCGAAAAACAAATTCCAGAAGAATTAGAAGCATAAAGTTACAAATATCCACTAGGAAAGATAAAAGCCTTTAAATAAAATCTAAAGGCTTTTATTTACAAATAATATCCTATGTTTAAAAATAATGTCATTCCATTATTTTTATTTGAACCCATCATACTTAATTCAATAGGACCAATAAAACTTTCATAACTCAACTTTAATCCATATCCAAAAAGAATTTTATTATCGATTAATTGCTTCCATTCGGTTCCAATTACACCAACATCACTCATAGCAGTTGCATAAAAATCTTTATAAAATTCATATTGAAAATGAGCTCTTGCAACGCCAGCATACCGTCCAAATTCTTCAATAAATCTTAACCCTGTAAAAGGAACAATATTCTCCATATAGTTCATCTGATTCTGCCCACCTAATGCATACATTTGATTATGCAAACTATCGCTTTTCTGATGAGATATTCCACCATAAATACTTGGCTTAAACACGAAGTTTTTAGCTAGCTTAAAATTAGATCTATACTTTAAATGCAAATACATATTTAAATTATTGTCTGAAGAGTAATCAGCGAATGGAAACACATACTTTCCTTTCATTTCAAACTGAGAACCATCAGTAGCGAAATAGGCTTCGTCTCTGCTGTCTATATCAATTGAAACAAAAGCCTCACCAAGATGCTCAAATACATCATTCACATCAACTAAAGAGTCTTTATTTCCAACATCCTGCAAAAACCTAAAATAATGATATTGAAATCCCAATTTAAAAATTTTATTATTTTCATAAGTCATGGGCATAAATATGGCAGTTTTTAAATTATCAAAATCCCAATTATTCACCTTCCGATTGCCATCATAAGTCGAATATCCAAAACTAAACATATCTAATTCCACACCTATCCCAGGCTTTATACCATTGTTTATAATATATAAAGCATGTAATCTAGGACTGGTCCCTATAGTCAAATCGGCAAAAAACTTTGCTCTAGTATTCCATAAATTTCTAAATGTGGCATTAATTAAAATATTTCCATTATAGTCATCATTGTAGTTTAAACCTATACCTAATGACCCCTGACCAATATCTCCGTAATACACCTTTAATTTATTAGTATCTTGTTCTTTACATAGTTCATAATATACATTGCTAAAACTTTTTGTTCCGGAAAGGTATTTTATAGATTCTTCAATTTCGGATATTGTTTTTGCATTTCCTTTCTTTTCATCAAAATAGCCTCTAGCAATTTTTTTCTGTAATGATTCATCTCCAACAAGTTCTACTATATCAATCTCTATAGAATCTAATGGGGTTGAATTAAGCTCTTTAGGCTCTGAATATTCAATGGCATTTAACGAATCAGCCAAGGCTTTAAGTTCATCGTAATACAACATAGAAACCCTTTCACCCAATGCAATAATTGAATCAAATTCAGTAAAGTCCATCATATTATAATCCATTTCGAACCTAATATAAGTATTCGTTAACTCTTTACCCTTTTCATTTGCCTCAATACGTTGATATCCTATAATATGATCCAACACCTTTGCTATTGAACCAAGCTCTTCAATATCGGTAATTTGCTTCGACTGAACATCCCCACCAATAATTATATTAGCACCTAAATCTTTTACTTGCTCAGCCGGATAATTATTAACTACACCTCCATCAATAAAATGATGTCCTTGATAATAAATAGAAGGAAAGTACCCAGGAATTGCCATTGAGGCTCTGGCGGCTCTTGCTAAACTACCGCTATTTAAAACTACCGCTTTACCTGTAATTAAGTCGGTTCCAATGCACAGAAAAGGAGTGTCTAGCTCGTTAAAATCTGTAATGTAGTATACCGAAGAGAAAAATCTATTAAGCATTAAATCAACATTTAAACTACCTAATAAAGAGCTCCCTATACCAATTTTATAATCATCAATTTGCATATTAAAAATATGCTTCTCCCCAAAATGTCTTTCTTCTAATGCTAGATATTTTCTATCTAACTTATTAGTTATTATTTTATCCCAATCTTCGTTTCTAATAATTTTCTCAATTGTATTGGGATGGTACCCTATTGCATACATACCTCCCACAATTGCTCCTATGCTTGAACCTCCAATGTAATCTATTGGCATATTTACTTCATGCAACACCTTTAGCAAACCAATATATGCATACCCCTTTGCTCCTCCTCCACTTAAAACCAAACCAACTTTCGGACGTCTAATATTTTTTTTTAACTCTGCATCTTGGGCAAATAGCTTATTACTTTGAAAAATAAGCACAAGAAAAAATAATACTGAAAAATACTTTGTCATTAATTGGGCGTTCTAAATATTGAATAAAAATACATTGTCATACGAAAGTATTAAATTTACTTGAAACTTTAAACCTTCCATGGTGTAATAAAACAAAATTATGAGATGCAATTTCTGTTGTTACATATACTTTCAATAGCACCGTATATTATGAGACCTGCCTTGTCGGTAGACAGGTTTGAGTTGTGAGCTAAAACACAAAAAGCTAATCCTTAATACAATCTCTTAATATCAACTATTTACATAAACGCAACGGACTATTGCATTTACCACAATGAGAAAAAGCACAATGCATTAATTAACTATACAAGTCAAATAAAAAAGAGAATGCACAAAAAAGCGGCAACTTTAAATACTAATTAGAAAATACTTTTCAATTTCTAATCTTTTTTTTTGTATCTTCATAACCAAAGAGTGCTCATTAAAATATCTTTCCGCATGCAGGTTAAGCTTAAAATCCGATCCAAGCTATTATTATCTATTCTAGGTGCTGTAATAGCAATTTACGCAGTGTCGCTAACACTCATATCAGTAAAAACTAAACAAAATGCATACTCTGACGCTACAAATTTTATTAATACTTTTATTAGTGAAAAAGCTAATATTGCAATGGCTGATTTTAATAGTAATATGATTATAGTGCGCACTCTAGCTCAATCTTTTGCAAATTACAAATCACTACCAGAGGGGGAACATAAAAATATTGTTAGAAACCTATACAAAGGTGTTTTTGAAAAAAACCCTCAATTCTTTGCTCTTTGGGATAGTTGGGAATTAAGTGCAATTGACACTACTTGGGAGTTAACACATGGCAGATCTGTGGAAAACTATTGGCGCGATAATGGTAAAATATTAAACAATACCGAATTCAAAAACCTTGATGGAGATAGTGGAGACTATGCTAGAATAAAAACAGAGCAAAAAGAATGCGCTGAGGAACCCTACTATTATTCCTATTCAGGTAATAAGGAAGGCGAAATACTTATGACAAGCTTTATTTCACCCATTTTTGATGCAAAAAAATACATTGGTATAGTTGGTGTTGACATATCATTAGAACATTTCCAAGAAATTATTAATAAAATAAAACCCTATGAAAATAGCTATGCCTTTTTATTATCGAACAAAGGCGTATTTATTGCGCATCCAAATGCTGATTACATAAATAAATCGATAACAGAAGTGTATATCGACCATGATATTAAGCAGATGGCAATGCAAAATATAGAAAATGGTTTGCCATTTAATTTTCTTAAAAAACACTACTTACTAAATAACGACTCCTATTTCGCATTTTCACCAATAAATATAGGCAATGCAAATACACCTTGGTCAATAGGAGTAACAGTACCGGTAGAAATATTACTAAAAGAAGCTAATCAAAGCATTCAGTATGCGCTTATTGCCGGACTAATTGGCTTAATACTAATTATAATAATTGTATGGATAATAGCTCATAGCATTACAAAACCTATTATTACCGTTGCCAATTACGCTAAACAATTGAGCAATGGGCATTTTTCGCAAAAAATTACAATTAAAAGAAACGATGAAATAGGCGAACTTGCCGATGCATTAATGGAGACCTCAGACTCGTTTGTAGAGATAACAAATTTAGCAAAAAGAATATCGGAGGGAGATTTATCACAAGGTGTAGAAACTGGGTTAAGCACCCGCGATGGAGATCTAATATTATCTTTAAAAGCAATGGTACAAAAACTCCGTTCCATTATGGTTGAAATATCGTCAAGCACTAATCAAATAATACAAACATCAGATACCTTGCATTCAAATTCACAAAAAATAACACATGGTGCAAATGAACAGGAGCATTTTACTTCAGAAGTAAATAAATCGATGTCTGAGATAGAAAATATTTCGGCACAAGCAGTGAATAATATTTCCACAGGCACCAACCAAGTTGGCTTAACTGTCGATTCACTTAAAAGCATTATTAACAAAACAAAGGTGATTGAAGACATTTATACTAAAACCAATTTCATAGCATTAAACGCAGCAGTTGAAGCAGCCCGTGCCGGAGAGCATGGCAAAGGTTTTGCTGTGGTTGCAACCGAAATTCAAAAACTAGCAGACCAAAGCAGAGTTGCTGCCTCCGACATTGATAGCTTGTCGAAAAACAGCATTCAAATTGCTGAAGAATCCCTACACAGTTTACAAGCAATTGTATCTGAAATTCAGCAAACCTCTGGTTTTATAAAACAAATAATTGATTCAAGTAATAATGGAGCTGAAAATGGCAATGTCGATTTAGTTCGCTTACAAGATATTACTAATGGAAATATTGAAGTATCGAAAAATATTTCAGAAAATGCCGAGTTTTTGGCCACTAATGCCAAATCACTAAATAAGATTATCAATTATTTCAAAACCAGTTAAGATCTACGAATTAAAAAATACTAGTATACACCTAATACCCAAAAGCAAAATGCGTAACG
>JAUXEM010000035.1 GCA_030620515.1 Salinivirgaceae bacterium | reverse complement strand
TTATTGGTTACTGCAACAGAATAAAATTCGGCCACTGAATTATCTCCAATTAAAACAGTACTCGGATATTTCCAAGTTACCGCCGAACCTGTTTCTACCTGGCTCCAACGGAGTTTTGCACCCTCACCTTGACAAATACCACGCTTAGTAACAAAATTAAAAATACCACCAACACCCTCTTTGTTTCCAGGATACCAATTTTGTACGGTAGAGTATTTTACCTCGGCATTTTTCATTACAACAATTTCTACAATTGCAGCATGTAGCTGATTTTCATCACGCTGTGGAGCAGTACAACCCTCAAGATAACTAACATAACTGTCTTCGTCGGCTATAAGAAGTGTGCGTTCAAATTGCCCAGTATTAGCGGCATTTATTCTAAAATAAGTACTAAGCTCCATTGGGCAGCGTACTCCTTTAGGAATATAGCAGAAGGAACCATCGGAGAATACAGCGGAATTTAATGCAGCAAAAAAGTTATCGTTTGATGCAACTACCGAGCCCATATACTTTTTAATTAAATCGGGATGCTCCTGCACCGCTTCGCTAAACGAACAAAATATAATTCCTTTTTCAGCCAAGGTGTCTTTATATGTTGTTTTAACCGATACGCTATCAATTACAGCATCAACAGCCACACCACTAAGCATTTTTTGCTCGTCGAGCGGAATACCTAGTTTATTGAATGTATCAATCAAATCGGGGTCAACCTCATCTAAACTTTCGTATTTTGCTTGTTGTTTTGGTGCGGCATAATATATAATATCCTGATAATCAATTTCGGGTATTTTCAAGTGTGCCCAATCAGGCATTTTCATTTCTTTCCAATTACGAAAAGCAGCTAACCTGTATTCCAACATCCAATCAGGTTCGCCCTTTTTTGCCGAAATCAATTTTACCACATCCTCGTTTAATCCTTTAGGTATTGTCTCATTCTCAATGTCGGTAACAAAGCCATATTTATAATCGCTTTGTGTTACTTCATTCAGAATTTTATCTTGTTCACTCATCTTTATTATATTATTGCATATCTTTTACTTTTTCTTTACTAGTACAACTCTCATACCATAATGGTAATCAGCAAACAAAAGATTTGCTTTATTGTTTTGCGGCAAAATTAATCATTTTCTTGTCATGTTTATAAAAAAAAAGAAAATAATTTAAGACAAAAAAGTCTTTTATTAAGCATGTTTTTTCAAAATAAAGATAGAGGAGATTGAGAGAGATTGAATTGAAGAGATTGAAAACAACCTAATTCGTGAATTAGCGGCATAAACAGGAGAACGGAAAAACGGAAACAGGAGACAGGAAAAACCTTAGTGTCTTTGTGCCTTAGTGGTTAAAATAGATTGAAGAGATTGAAGGAAAAAGATTGAGGGGAAGAGATTGAACTAAGAAAGATTTAGAAAATTGATAAGAGCAAAAATCTTGAATTCGTGGCAAAAATAATAATAAGAAGTTTGAAGTAACTAAAGTGAGCTAAAGTGACTAGCGTTTTTAAAAAAGGGAAACAAGAGGAAGGGAAAACCTTAGTGTCTTTGTTCCTTAGTGGTTAAAAACAGATTGAAGGGAGGAGATTGAAAGAGATTGAGACAGATTGAAAAAACAAGAGAACGGAAATGGGAGACAGGAATCCATAAAACCTTTGCAGTTTTGTAAGAAATACTATTCATGAATTTGCGGCTTTTTAATTATTAATCTGTACTATCCCTACCAAATAAGTTATATTGTTACAAACATTATTATATAATATGCATTATGTTATTAAGTTGAGCCATACGGTTTAAAATCACAACCAAAATCATGTTTTTTGTTTTGAATTAAATGGTTAAAATCCTACTATTTAGCTATTTTTGTATCCTCAATAATAAACATTATAAAAAATACACACATGACAGACAAAGTCAAGCCAAGTAAAAAAGGAAGAAAAGATTTAATACAGTATATTAACTTACAGCTTGCATCGCTGGGACAGCCTTTATATTACGATAACGAAGATGCAAAAACAAAGTATTCAAACGCACGTTTTTTAGCGCTTACCGAAGATTTAATAAAAAGTTTTAAAGAGAAGTCAAGATTACTATCTGACCATCTTTCTCCAGCCGATGTACGAATTCAGAATTTTTTGGATGATTACCTCAGCGATATTCAATTCAAGAAATCGTATCGTATACCAAACAATACTTTTATTCTTAATCAAAAAGGTTTGGCTCGTGAAATTAGTCTTCCTCCCGATGGAAATACTTTTAAGAATGAATTGATAAGTTCATATCGTTTAAAGCAAGGTGTTTTAAATAACCCTGCTGCCGACAAGCGTACAACCAAAGGAACTTTCCATATTGTACGTGGTGGCTTACCTGTGCCTTTAGATAAAAAAGAAGTAACAAAAACAGCTTTTGCTCATCTGTTAAACGCTGCTTTTAATCCACCTGACGATTTAAAAACGCTTCCATTTACTTGCAACCAAGATGAAAAAGCAAAAGTAATAGCATCTTTACTAATGCGCCCTGTTGTTTCTCCTGAGGTTAAGGGAATAAGCAAAGAAAAAACTATGGAGATTCGTTTTTTTGCTCCGGGTAGTTTGGTAAGTAATCTGGATTTTGTGGAAACTATTTTTGGAAATGCCGGTGACCCAAACCTTGCGATAAACGATGCTGCCTTAGATGTTGACCACTGGACAGGGCATACTGGTTGTGTTGTTATGGCTCCGCACTTGACAAAGCTTAAAAAGAAAGATGTTGGTTTGCCACATTATGACGATGCTAGCCCTCGCCAACAAAAAGACGGTATGTGTTGGAGAGACAAAAATGAATTATATAACGAAGGTGGAGCATTTAAATTAACTTGCCGTAGCGAAAAAGGTGTGGTTATTACCCTTATTGCTGATAATTACTACGGCTACTCTAAAAAAGAAATTAAAACACAAATTAGTTTTTCGGCAAACCTTTACGGATTAGTGGAAGAAGAACACGCCGGTGGTGCTATAGCTTTCGCTTGTGGAAACATGATGGACAAAGTGTATGGTGAGATTTTTACCTCTAAATTTAAAGAGAGCTACACTTTTGCCGAAGTAAAAAAATTAATGGGCGATACTGTTGACGTAATGCCTGAAAACTATGCTATCGACAAAAAATATAAGAATATTATTTATGTACCAGAAAACGCTAATTTCGACATTAATAAAAGTACCATTAGCTGGACATACAAAAACAAAGAACACGCTTTAAAACTTGCTCCTCAAAACACTTATATTCACCCAACAGGTCATAAATTCAAATTAACAAAACATGTCAGCCAAAACTTATGGCGAATTGTAGACACTGCACCTGAAGGTGTTTTCTGCCATAAGCCAAGTACGGTTTCGGGCGGTGGAAAATCGGAAATCTCAAAGTCGATGCAAAATGCCATTAAATACGGTACTTTCTATATTCAAGACATTGAAAAAGATTCGGAACAAGCCGATAAGCTTATTAACATGGATTATTCCAGCCGTTGGAAAAATATTCGCAAGAATGCAGAACCATCGCGTCCGTTTTTAAGCCCTGAGCGAACATTGGGTTCGGCAGTTAAATTGTTAACTCCATCAGACCAATATAGCGACGAGTATAATAAATTTCTGAAAGCTATTCCTGACCATATTAGACCCTTTGTTCTTTATATTAAGCGTCTTTACCGCACCGATGAAAAAACCAGTACTTGGAAAGATAAATTTACGGTGGAGATTGTAAATGGACGTAAAGGAAATGCGTTGCGTTTTAACAACAACCCTGTTGTTTCAAGCAATGTACGTATTGGTTTTAACGAAGATGGACACTGGTATCTACATAAACTTCGTTCCGATTTTATTCCTTGCCATAAAGTACAAATGGAAGACGATATTACAGCATCGCTAACCTTACCAGCTTCACAAATTAAAAACCTGAACAAAACCTACACTAACAAAAGTGTTAAGTTTACCAGAAACTGTGAAGGTTACTTTTTTCAACGCCCCGATGAGGCTGTAATTCGTGGTTACGATAAAGAGGCTGAATACGATATTGTACAAGGAAATACATTTTTAACAAACTACGAGCCTTTAACAAAAAAACATGCAGTTGAGTTATACAACGATGCCATTAGTTTTGAAGAGTACACACAGCCGGTTAAAGACTTAATTAAAAACGTTGCCGAAAGCGATACCGATGGATATTTTGTTACCCCATCGCACACTCGTATTGTAGATGGTAAACCTACTGCAAACCCAAGATATTTAGAGAAAAACAAATCGAGAGGTGAAAATTACGATAACTATATAGCTGATGTTGGTGTACGTTTGCATCGTAAAATGAAAGCCGATGAAACAGTATATTATCCTGTTAATGCAGTATTACCAGGACGTCGTAACAATCCAATAGATAAAAAAGCAGGTATTCGCCCATTAAGCGTTTATAACCCTATTCACTATCAGGAGCTTCCTGAATTGTTTATGGATTTTATTTGTAGCTTAACAGGAAAGTCACCATCAACAACCGGTGCTGGTTCCGAGGGTGCTTTAACAAAAGGGCCTTTTAATATGTTGGTTGCTACTACCGATTTAAACAATGCCTTGCTATCGTATATACTAACCGAATACCATGGGTTTAGTTCTGCTGCTGGTTATATAGGTTCAGAGAATAGGTTCGACCATGATATTAGTATTCTTATTCCTGAAATTTGGGCTCGCTTAGAGGCTGAAGATCGCGACCCTAAAAACTTAATTAAAAACGAGTGTTTAGAAAAATTAGAAGACTTTGAGCACAAGGGCAAAAAAGTTTTTGCAAGTCGTTTAGGATACCGTATTACTGAGACCTTTGCTTTCCGTTGTATGAATCGTTTGTTTGACGAGCCATTGGCAGTATTTAATGAGCGCATGCTTAAACCTGAATTACAAGGAATAGATGATTATGTGGATGGCATAAATAATATAGTGGAAGCACATCAAAAAGTAGGTTTATCTTTCTTTGAAGATGGTAGTGTAGATGCAGCTATTCCTCCTTTACAAATTCTATTCCATATTATGGCACATGGTAATTACGAGGGAAAAGACATTAGTCACCCTGAATTACGTAAATACTTTGACCGTGACTATGTAATTAATAGCGATTGGTATAAAACAAGACTTAATTTGAAACAAGACAAAGACAAAGCTTTTTACACAAACCAAATTAGCTACTTAAAGGCTTTTGTAAACACTCCTGAAAATGTTTCTTTAGTTGAAGAAATGGACATTAACGGACGTATTAAAAAAGCAGAAGCAATGTTAGCCGAAGTTTCAGATAAAGCATATCTTAAAACACTGGAAGGTACCATTGGTGCTGATCCGTTGTATAGGAAATAAAAACTAAATTTTAGATAATATAAAGGCCGTTCTGTATATTCAGAATGGTCTTTTTTGTATCCAAAATAAATACCCGCAGGTAAAATTAAAGAGTCTTTGCGAAAAGGTACGACAAGGCAAACTGTTGAAATTTAAAATGAACAGATTTCTTCATTTCAATCGCAATGACATAACATAGTTTTCACAGCTGACAGACTCCTTCGTTAACACTCGGAGTGACCACCGCTTGGTGGAGTCTCTGCGATGAGGTACGAAGAAGCAGTCTCATAAAGCAAAAAGTGTCATAACACATCTAGTAGAATGAAAATTGTATAAACACTCCCAATGACTTAAAAACTGTTTTTTGAGTTATGAAGCTCCGCCAAATACTCTTGTTCACTTTGCCCGGGAGTAGGAATTATTTCTGCAGTGCGATTCAAAACATGTAAATCCATAATGGTAGAATAACCACTTCGTGATATTATTTGCTTGCAATTTGTTAAGTGCTGAAATAGCTCTTGCGTAGATAAATGATTTACTTTTTTAGTATTATCGTCGAAAATTTCTTGACTTATTTGTGGTTTGCCGCATACCATTAAAACCTCTTTCTCAGTACCTGAAAATCGTTTTTCCATCTCTTTTTCAAAATAACTGCGTTGTGGTTCCGGACCTGATATTATTATTAAAACATCAGGATAACTCTTCGCTGTTGACTCCTCTTTAAAATCTTGAAATCGCGAAAGTGGACCAATGTATTTCACATTATCCCACACCGGTTTGCCATGCGATAGTTCTCCTGAAAGACTTCGCTCCTGTTCGGCATAATCGGGCACCCAACACTCATGAAATTTCTGCAATAGTTTGCGAGTTATATAATGTGTAAATGGCTCAAATACCCTAAATGCCTTTGGCAATTTTATAAATAACTGGTGTGTTATAATAATGTTTTTAGTTGAGCTGCTTCGTAAGCCATATCTATTATCCGAAATAATTTTTGTTATATTTTTTTGCTTAACAAGCCTCTTTATTCCAAGGTGCTCAATCAAAATACTAAAATAAAACAAAGGCATTTGTAAAAGCAAGCCTACAACAAAAAATGGTTTTGTCCAATAACTTACATTAAAACCCTTTAGCCTAACACATTCAATTTTTGGGAATTCTTGCTGCAAAAAACTCAGCGCAACACCATTAGCACCAATTATAACATTATGACCCTCTGAAATGCTCTTGTTAATTAAAGGCACAATACGAGTTGCATGCCCTAACCCCCAATTTAATGGGCAAAACAGTATGGTATCTTGTTTTTGCATTGTAGCAAAGATAACGAAAAACCGAAGTTCTAGACTAGTTTATAATGATAGAATAAAACAGATTTAGAGGATTGATTGAAAGAGATTGAGATAGATTGATAGGATTGGATTTGAGGGTGTGGCTCTTAGTCCACGCTCTCAATTAGGGCAAACCTATTAAAAAGATTGAGGGGAGATTGATTTAGATTGAAAGAGATTGTGGGAATTGAGAAGATAAGATGGATGAGAAAATAATTCGCAACTATTTTAAAGATTGAATAGGAAACAATAACCCGTGGCAAAAAAATCCTATTTATCATTCTACTTTTACTTAAAAAAGCGAAAATAAACCAACTTTTTTGAATTTTATTAGTGCTGTATATCAAGTACATACAAGGCGTATTGAAAAATAGTTATGTTTTTAGTGATCCCCTTTTAGCACATTATGACATTAATACATAGAATGTAGAAGTTTGGAATAACTGAAGTTAAACTTAAAGTGAGCTAGAATGCCTAGAGTTTTAAAATGAATAATGATTGAATGAAACAGATTGAAAGGATTGATAGTGGATATTAACTGGTAGTAAACTTTGAGGGTGTGGCTCTTAGTCCACGCTCTCAATACAGATAAATAGATTGAGTTTGTTTAAGCTGTTTAGTCTGTGGTGAAAAATCCTATTTAACATTACGGTGTTTAAAAAGTGAAAATAAATCATTTTTTTTGAATTTTTATATTGCAGTATATCACACATATACAGTGTTCGTTGAAAAATAGTTGCTTTATTACTGTTATCCTTTTTAACATTATTGCATTAATACATAAAACCTAGAATGTAGAAAAAACAAAATAAACGTTATGCCAAATATTAAAAACAAGCAAATACAAAGCCCATGAAATAGTAAAAATAAATTAGCTGCCCATGCCCAAGTAGTTAATGGTAGTAGTTGCTTTTTAGCAGCAAGGGAAATGTTTTAACAGGAAAATAGCTTTATAAAAAATGTTGTCATGTGTATCTACAATGACAAATTATTTTTAAGTGAGCAAACATTTTTAAAAGCAAATTTCCTAAATGTTTAACCATAAAAATCAAACGAGAAATTAAACCGATTATAATTTAACATTAACATTGCGTACATTAGCTACGCAACTAAAATGAAAAAACAATTAATTTATGTACTTGCTTGCACAATTCTTGCAGGGGAGTATTCTAACTTCTTGTAATAAAGATGAAACAAATTTAGCAAAACAAACTCCTACCCAACTCAATGATAAAGAACTTGGTTCCAGTATAGTTGTCTTTCGAGAAACACTTTTAGATAATAAAAAGGCTGCTACAAATGAAACTATGAATTTTGGTGAATCTGTCTGGATGATGGAAGCAACCTTCAATTATTACCACGCCTTTGCTTCCGAAGATTATATTAGTACACAAACCGATTCTATTTATTTGCCTGTAGATTACACCAATTTAGATAACGTTTCATTATCGGAATTGCAAGAATTATTTATAACAGCTAATAATGAAATGCTTGCACTTTTCAATGAGACTGGTTCCGAAAATAAGCGGACTGTGTTATTTGACCTTGAATTAGAAGCTACCCCAGATGGAAATCAGCTTCTTATTATGATGACTGTTGGTAACACAAATACACAGAAAGCAGGTTCACAAAGTGGATCATCTATTACTCCTTTTGGATCAACAGATTATTGGTATCCTGGCACTATTCATAATAACCAATGGAATTGTCTTGGCAAATGCGACATATATGTTGGAGAGTCTGTTGGGATTAGTGATGCTACTTTTGAACTAGAAAAAGCTGCAAGAAAATATATTAGAGGAACAATAAGTTACCATTACTATTTTGCTGATGTGAAAACACGTGCCTGGCTTGCTGATTATGATGGTTTGTTTAAAGGCTTTTCAACAGAATGTATTTCACCATATACTATGAATCTGCATTATAATATTTTAGCTGATAAAATTGAATATTGGTATAGCTATTTTAATGTTTCATTAGCTAAGCAATTAGTTGATCTTAATATTGTAAATGACGGTAGAGTTATTTCAACTAATAATACAATTATTTTTTATTCCAAAACTTTTTTTCATTCACTACAATTTGGAGTTAAGAAAGTAAGAACTGTACCAGTGTAGATGATCAAGTTCCATTTGCACTTACAAAGCTTTAGTGAGAATTTATAATTATAGGGAGATGCCTTTTCTCCCTTTTTTAAACTTATATAAATGTATTATGCGGATATTATTTATTTTATTATTACTTCCTGTAATTAGCTTTTGTCAAACATTTGAGAAGTTATATTGTGATGTTGATTTTCAAACACCTATAGATATTATTGAAATACCTAATGGTTATTTGTTTGCAAGGTATCTTTCTAATAACGATACTCTTTGTTCTGAAATTAAAATAATAAATAAACATGGAAAAGAGGTCAATAGTCTTGTGTTTAATGATAATTGGCAAGTTATAACAAATCTAGTTTTGCTTAGCGACACGCTAATTTTTGCTGCTGGTTATTCTACTGAAAAAAATAATGATTCATTAAAGCTAATTTATTTCCTTTTAGATTTAAACCTTAAGATTCAGAACCAAATAACAATACAAACGAATATTCCACAACCAACTGTTGATGACCCAATTGCTATTTCTTCAAAAGTATGTTTGACTAGAACTAACAGTATTATACAAACGCTTGGCTATTATTCTTATAATAACACGAGTTTAAGAGGATTTTGTCTAAATAAGATTAATATTGATTTAACAAAGTTCACAAGCAAAACTCAAAAAACTCCACTATTACCTGGAGAATCACTGCCAGATTGCATTATACCTTACCATGATAGTGATTCTTTACTGTTATTCTTTCCTCTCAAAACTTTTATCCTTGACAAAGAATTACAAATAGTGGACTCTCTGCCTGAATCCTTCACAATATATTATCATGATGGGGGTAGTGCATCAATTCCAAGTCATTTAACAGCTGTGTGGTATGGTAATGAAATGATTATTAGTGGTGCTGTTGGTGGGTTAATTGTTGCGAAGTATAATTATGATTTATCATTTAATAGCTTTAATATATTTAGTAATGCTGGAGATGAATATGTGGCATATAATGTTGGCATATCTACAAATAGTAACTCAATTTATATAAGTGGGACAGGAGAATATAGTTCATTTATTTTTGGTGTAGAATCATCTATACGGTAAATAAAGCTAAAAAATAATCTCGAAGTGTTTTGGGATAATTACTATAAAAAAGAAGATGGATTTTATTATTTTGCGTGGAACACGTTAGCAACAAAAGATGGCGGTTGTATAATTGCAGCTACACGAAACAATATTGACACACAAGGAAATAAAGTAGACCTTTACCTACTTAAAGTAGATTCCCTTGGCAACTACACCCCAACCAACATTAAAAAAGAAATAAAACAAGAACAAAATGTTTTTGTTTACCCAAACCCTGGTAATTATGAAATAAACCTACACACACCAGAAAACATGAATGGTGCTGAGTTTTGCTTGTATAGTGTTTCGGGTAAAAAAGTACTAAACCAATATATTGAAAACGGACGGGCAACAATTAATACTTGCCACCTACAAAAAGGTATTTATATTTATGAGCTGCGAAAAAATGGCGAAGTGCTTTCAAGAGGCAAATGGGTTAAGCAGTAAGAAGTTAAAAGTTTGGAGTAACTAAAGTTAAACTTAAAGTAAGCTAAAGTAGTTTTGAATGATTGATTGAAGGAGATTGAAAAAAAGAGATTTATAAGATTATAATTAGCGGCAAAACAGGAGACCGTTTTTACAAAAAATATTATTCATGAATTCGTAGTTCTTTTCATGCACTATTCTTTGTGCCTTGGTGGCTTGGTGGTAAGACCGATTGAAGGTAATTGAAATAAAATGTTCTAAAGTAAAACACTTTTATATTTATTTCTATTCAAAACATTCTACTGAATAACATGATATTAGTCATTTAAAACTATTGTGCAATGGTTTAACTTTGATTGTTAAAGCAGGCAAATATATGAAAACAACAGCATTTCAATGGAAAGACGAGTTTAGTGTTGGGCTTACAGTAGTTGACAAACAACATAAGCAATTTTTAAAAATTATTAACGATTTAGGAGATTGTATTGGCAACAAAAACTTTAAGGAAAAAGGACATGAAATCTTTTTTACGCTAGTACATTTTGCCGATACTTACTTAATGAAAGAAAAAATGCTGGTTAATTCTGTCCATGAAATTGACTATTCCTTTTTCAGACAAAAGCACAAAGAATTTTTAAAACAATTGCTCGACTTTCAGAAAAACTGTGAAACTCAATGTTCCGAAGAAATGTACATTAAATTGTATAATTACCTTAAAAAAACATATCCTGAATATTTATCTTACTACACCCCTACTTTAGTAGATATTCTGAAAAATAATGGTGTATAGTAAATGATTCTCGGGGCAAGCCCACAAAGCATTAAAATTCAAAAAAATTAAATCACAAAACTCAAAATAAGCATTAATAAACTATACTTATAGATTTTAAACCAATCTTGTTAGTTGCGTTTTTTCTGTAATGCTAAATGTTTTATAATTAAAGCCCGACAACAATAAAACACCTGGGTTTTTTTGAAGATTAAAACTACCAAAATTAGATTCCATTTTTAATTTTTTAGCATTCTCTATGGTATATTCCTTTAACAAAAATTCAAAGGTTGTACTACCATTGTTTAGCTGCTTTAGCATTTCATTTAAAACCAAAGGATATTTCTCAGGTGTGTTCTGCCATTGTTTTTGGGCTATCGCCTGTATTCCTCGCGACCATAAAAACCTACCTGCTTTTTTCTGTTGAGCATTAAACAATTCCAATTGTTTGTTTAAAATAATGGTTTGCAAACGGTTAAAATCATCACATGTATCAATATAAATAAATCCGGGAACCAAAATACCGCTATAATATTCCAACCCTTCTATTTCAGTAATCTGCCCATTGGTATCAACAACATCTATAATGCAATTATTATCATCTAAAATTAAATGACCATTTTTTATTGGTGGCGCAGTAACAGGAAAAATATAATTAGCTGCTATCTTTCTCATTTCTTTGTATCTTTAAAATAGACACTAATACCTAAATCATTGGTGTTGTTAACCGTTGAATAATGGCTTCTGTTGTTTTTACCTTTAAAGAATAAACCACAACTAACACAGTTTGCCGAATATTGGTTTACTGGTTCACCACAAGCCGGACACACGGTAATGTCTTTAATCCACTTTTGTTGCTGTTCCCAAAGCTTTTGCTGTTCAATGTTTTTAGTAAGAGAACCAAACTTTGCCACTAGTTCTTTTGTAAAAATATGCAGCTTTAATGCATTACTTACATACAAAGAGCCTCCTGCAATAAAGGCAATAAAACTATATTCAACATGGTTATAATATGCAAAAAAAGAACCAAATAGCATTCCAAACAAAAGTAATATGTTCGATTCGAATAAAGATATATGATAGCTTATATGAATAGTGGGTCCCTCAGTATTTAGTGATAGTTTTATTCGCGATGGCAATCCAAATAATCCTTTGTGCCCTTGAAAAATAATTAGTTCATTCCCTAATATTTTTCCTTTGTTTTCAGTAATTATATTATCTATTGCTTCGGCAACATTAATTTGATCCGATTTATAAAAGACTACCTCACCCGTGTACCAAAACGGGAAATTCATATTAAACATTTATTAGTTTATAATACTTTAGTCATTAAAACATATATAGCATTAACTCTATTTATTTATGCTGTAGCTGCGTATTTGTTTCTGAATTATAGGAATATTCTCGTCAAGCGGATTATTAATTTCTACCTGAATTAAACCAATATTCTTTGCATAGTATTCTTTAGTATTCCACCTTTCCACGCCCAAGGAATCAGTATACTCAACTACCACTACAACATCAGTAAAAACGGAATCAATAGGATTTGTATATGGTGGAAATTTAATGAGCATGTTATCTAAAACCTCAGTAACCTGACGCATATATTTTACATTGTTAAGCTCATTAACTATCCATTGCTCTCCCGGAGTTTCATCAAGTAGTTTTTTTAAAGGGTAGTTTTCAGAAAATTGATATATACTATACTCGTATAAATATGAGCCATTGTAATAAGGAACATATTTTGAACCAGAGTTGCCAGCGTTTGATTTATAACTATGCGATTCATAACCTGTGCTAGTTACACGTTCGCCATTTGTGTAATCCCAAAATGAAAATGGATAGGCTGGCAGGTACTCTTTAGGATAAACATATTCCGCTTCATCATCAGAATTGCAGGCTAAAAAAAAGACTGCTAAAAAAAGTATCGATATTATGAAATTAAGAGTTCGCATGCTGTAAGAATTATTTGTTTATGTAGTAAGCACGTATTTGTTTTTGAATAACAGACTCGTTTTCATCTAACGGATTATCAATTTCTACCTGAATTAAACCAACATCTTTTGCATAGTATTCCTTGGTATTCCACCTATCAACACCTAAAGAATCTAAAAATTCAACCACTACAACAATATTCTTAAAAACACAATCTATTGGACTTGTATATGGTGGGAATTGAATAATCATACTATCAATAGTACTGGTAAGCTGACGCATAATGCTAACATTGTTAATTTCATTAACTAACCAAGCACCTCCGGCAGTTTCATCAAGTAATTTTTTAAGAGGATACACTGTAGAGTTTTGTATTATACTGTACTCATACAAATAGGAACCACTGTAATAGGGAACATATTTAGTATCTGTTTTTTCTGTTGATTCGATAGTTGACTGATAGCTGTGTATCTCATAACTTGAACTTACAACAACTTGTTCACCATTTGAATAGTCCCAACTTGAACCAGGATAAGCAGGCAAATAAGATAGTGGATACACAATTTGAGGTTCTGCATCTGGCTCACAAGCCAAAAAGAAGGTAGTTAAAAAAATAATGGATATTATTAAACTATGCGCTTTCATTATGTGCTGTTTTCTCTTTTCGTATTGCAAAAATTATCAACAAACCTCCTCCTATTACAAAAGGTATGCTTAACCATTGTCCCATATCAAGAGTCATGCCTCTTTCAAAAGAAACCTGAATCTCTTTAGTAAATTCAATGAAAAATCGAAATCCAAATATTAAAGCTAAAAATAAACCTGAGACTGTTCCAAGCATCTTTTCACCCTTTGTTTTATTAAAAACATAATACAAAATTAAAAAGATAAAAAGATAAGCAATAGCTTCGTAAAGCTGTGACGGATGACGAGCAAAATCCTCTCCTAATCGTTCAAATACAAAGCCCCAAGCTACAGTGGTTTTTTTTCCAACAATTTCAGAGTTCATTAAATTACCCATACGAATAAAGAACCCGGCTAAGGCTGTAACCAAGGCAACTCTATCTATTATCCACAAATAAGGTCTTTTATATTTTCTTGCAAATAAATACAAAACAATAGGAATTGCTATTGCTGCACCATGACTTGCCAAACCACCTTGCCAAACATATAGTATTTGTAATGGATTTGCTAAATAATAGTTTGGTTCGTAAAATAAACAATGCCCAAGACGTGCACCTATTAAAGTTCCCAAAAACATATACATGCTTAAACTATCTAGTACCTGCTGTTTTATTCCTTCTTTTTTAAAGATATTTAGCATTAAATAGTATCCGCAAACAAAAGAAAGTGCAAATAAAGCACCATACCAACGAGGACCCCAGCCCACAAGAATATTAGGTGCCCATTCGCCAAGGGTAAATATCTCGGGTGTTACGTTCCAGTGAATATAGTTTAGTATCATGAATTTTAAATTTTGTTGCAAAGTAACAAATTATTGTGGGTTCTTTAATATTTATATTGTGAGATAATAGTAGTAAGATAAAACAAAAATATTTGAATGGTAAATGATTAAGCTTGATCACCTTATCAATAATTGGCTAATATTATGGTATTTATATATATCAACACTATATTTAATGAAGCTTTTCTTTCATTAATTTATTTCTCTATTTTCTAAAATTATATAACCCATTTCGTCAGGATGGTCAATTACCATGGTGTTTTTGTTCAACCTACGAATCATAATTAATGAAATAATATCGCCCCCTGCAGCCCATAAAAAAAGGTATCCAACAAAATTTAACCAAATACTATCTAAAAAAAAACTTATTACTATTGGAAATATGCCCATTAACAAACCAGGCATTAAACCACCCAAGCGGTATTGCCAAACTTTCATGGGTAAAGTACAATGGGTATATGGTGAAAATGAATGGGTGTTAAAGCCAAATTTTATGTGTTTGAATCCTTTTCGCAGTAATATCATCCAAGTAAAACCGTGAATTGCTTCGTGCACCAAAATCCCCAACAGCAAGAAAACAAACAACTCAGTGTTTAAAAAAGACTTTACTTCAAGCAAATAGGGCTGTGCTCCCGACATTAAAACAAAGGGTCCTATTGAAATTAACCCTAATGGTAGCATTAGTGCCATTACCATAAAGTTAAGCTTAGCTCCTTTTACAATTTTTTCTTTCTGATTTACCTTTGGTAATTTTTCCACTGCTTCTCAAATTTTATTAATTCATCCTCTTTTTTCTTTGTTGACCATTGCAACGTTTCTCCTATAAAATTGAGAGCCATTAGTTTTACACGCTCAACTTTTTGGTGTTCAAATAAAACCATTTCTGTTCTATAAATAAAAAAATCACATAAGTTTGTTAGCATTTCAAAATTAATAGCATACCAAAGTTCTGCCATAAGCCAAAGTTTCTCTGGTTCTCGTTCCTCGCTCATTAACTCATATGCTTTTTCGGTAATTTTGCCAATATTTGTTCCATATCTATAATAAAGCACTTTAAATTCATCTATTGAAATTCCCGTTTGTTTTGCCTCATCAAAAGCATGATCGGCTAATTCTACTAATTTTACAGAACCTAAAATCTTAGTAAACTCTGCACCAGACAGGTTTATACTCGATGTTTTACACTTAAATTTTTCTAGATTTCTTGATTTTACAATACTATCCACCACCTTTTTTGCCATTAATCGGTAACCCGTTAGCTTACCACCAGTAATTGTTATTAAACCATTTTCATGATAAAATATCTCTTCCTTTCGACTAATCTCGCCAGTTGTATTTCTTTTGCCTTTTAGTAATGGTCTTATTCCCGCCCAACACGAAACAATATCATTTTCGCCGAGTGTAAGATTCGGGAATTTTATTTCCATTGCTTTCAACAAATATTTAATGTCCTCTTTCTCCACAACAGGGTTCTGAAAATCACTATTATAAGGAGTGTCTGTAGTTCCTACATATACATTATTTTGTCTGGGTATGGCAAAAATCATGCGCTCATCATGCGTATCAAAGTAAAATGCATCTTTTATAGGAAAGCGCTCTTTTGTAAAAACTAAATGTACACCTTTGGTAGCATAAACATCTTTGGGTAGTTTTAAACCAAATAATTTCATTAAGCCTTTACACCAAACGCCTGTAGCATTAACAACTGTATTTGCCTCAACCTTAAAATATTCACCAGTAATATTGTTGCGAACCTTACTCCCTTTAACCTGTCCATTTACATATAATAGCTCTAAAGGTTCCACATAATTCAAGCAATAAGCGCCATAATCTACAGCCTTTTTTATGGTTTCAATTACTAATCTGCCATCGTTAGTTTTATACTCATAATATATAAGTGCTCCATGTAGGTTTTTCTCCTCCAGAAAGTTGTATTTAGCTAAAAGCTTCTTTTTATTTATCCATTTCGTTTTATGCTCTTTATTAACACAAGCTAAAATATCGTAAATAAATAAAGCTAAAAACGATAAACCTTTTTTCAATTTACCACCCTTATATATTGGCAACAAAACCGGTGTTGGTATAACATTATTTTGAGCATTGGCATGAATTATTTTTCGTTCTTTTCCTAGCTGTGCTACAAACTTGAATTGCATTTGCTGCAAATACCGTAGTCCACCATGAATAAGTTTTGTAGATCTGCTGCTGGTACCCGAAGCATAGTCACTTTTCTCTATTAAAGCAACTGTTAATCCGCGCGAAGCAGCATCTAATGCAATACCGGCCCCGGTAATTCCACCACCAAAAATTAAAACATCGTACTTTTTTTTCGTCAAATCCTCAATAAAGGCATCTCTTTTGCATGACGAAAAGTTTTGATTATTGTGCATAAATCTTTGTATGTTTGTACACGTTTACCCTAAATTGGGGATTCTTAAATAGTGTGTCTTTGAAAACTACTTTTTTAAGTGGCTTCTTTGCAAATGTCAAAAGCAAGGCTTGCAAAGTCAATAAAATGGGAGTTTTCTTTTTACTAAATGACCATTTTATTTAAGAATGTAACCTGCCTACAATAGGCAGACGCAGTATTTGGCGTTTTCAAAGAAACACTAAATATAGGTTTAAAAAAAAATTCAAACAATAAATACCCGATTTAATGAATAAAATAGAATCGTCACAAATAATTAAATTTTTTTTCCCTTTGAAAAAACTAATAATGCTGTCTGCACTAAGCATTATTATTACTTTAATAATTACCTCTTGTGCCCGCCCCATGGCTCCTACCGGCGGTCCTAAAGATGAAAACCCACCAGTTGCATTAAAAAGCAAACCCATTAACTATTCCACAAATTTTAACGACGATAAAATTATTATAGAATTTGATGAGTTTGTTGTGCTTAAAAACTTAAAGCAAGAACTTTTAGTTTCACCACCATTAGAGGAACAGCCTATTGTGAAATTGCGAGGCAAAAAAATTCTTATTAAAATGGAAAGTGAACGAAAAGATTCCACTACTTACGGTATTAATTTTTACGAAGCACTCGCCGATTTGAATGAAGGTAATATTTTAAAGAATTTTCAGTTTGAGTTTTCTACTGGCTCTGTGTTCGACTCTCTATATGTGGGAGGAAACCTTAAAAATGCTTTCAACTATACTACTGAAAAAGGCATTTACATTATGCTTTATAAGGTTTTTAACGATTCTACACCAAGAAAACAACTTCCTGAATATATTGCTAAAACAGATGAAGAGGGTAACTTTTTTATCACAAATATGAAAAACGAACCATATTATATTTTTGCGTTACAAGATTTAAATAACAACATGCTGTTTGATTTACCAAATGAAGCACTTGCTTTTTTAGACAGAACTTTTCTACCAAAATACAAAGAAATAGAAGTTGTAGATACTATTCACTACATTGATAGTATTTCGGTAAGTTTACAGGATACTGTTTTTGCAGATAGCATACACCGATACAAAGAAATGGTTACTACCATTGGTGATATTCAGCTTTTTATGTTTCATGAAAATTTTGAGCAACAATATTTCAACTTAGAATATCGGCAGGTAAGGGAGCAGGTAATTTTTGCCTTTAATAAAAAATTGAATGATAGTGTTTCAGTTTTCCCAATAATTGATACTGTTTTTAATCCTAATTGGTATATTCAGGAAACCCATGTTACCAATGATTCCTTAGTGTATTGGATAAAAGACTCTGTTATTTTTAATACCGATAGCTTGCATTTTCAAGTAAACTATACAATGAAAGATTCCAATAGTCAAAATTATATTAAAACAGATACTCTCTTACTCTTATTTGCTGATTCTGAAGTGAAAGTTTCAGAATCAGTAAAAAATGGCAAAAAGAAAAAAGAAAGAAAATTTAGCATTGGCAAATTAATAAATAACAATGAAAAAGGCGAGGTAAAAGATACAATAATTCCATCGGAATTAACATTTGTAAGCAATGCCAAAACACCTTTTGAGCTTAATGCAAATGTAAGCCTTGTGTCTCGTTTCCCTATCCTCAATATTAATGAAACACTTATTGAATTTGTTAAAATAGAAGACGATACAGTAGAAACTCCTATTGAATATAGTTTTTTTAAGGATTCTCTATTTATTCGAGAATTTCATGTTTCTTTTGAAAAAAAAGAAGAAGAAAAATTTAAATTGCTTATACCAGCTGGATGTTTTACCGATATTTACGGCAATATTAACGATACTTTAAAATATGTTTTTACTACACGTGCCCTAGATCATTATGGGACAATAAAAACTAAAATTATTAATCTAAAAGAAAACTCAGTAATTCAATTACTCGATGAAAAAGAGAACATTCTTGAAGAAAAAAGCATTAATACAGACAGCACTCTTTTATATGAATACCTTCAGCCTGCAAAATATGTATTAAAACTGTTTTATGATATAAACAGGAATAAAATTTGGGATACCGGTAATTACAAAGCATTAAAACAACCCGAACAGGTATTCTATTTTTCTCAAGAATTAGATGTAAAGTCAAACTTTGATTATGAATATGAATGGGATTTATACCCCGTAGTAAATGAATCAACAATTATGGATAGCCTACCTATAATCCCTGAAATAACAACCCCTTTTAATAAACCCAATAAAGAATAAGTAACATGGCTGTATTAATGGAATTTGCAATATTCCCAACCGATAAAGGGAAAAGTGTTAGTGCCGATGTAGCAAAAGTAATTCAACATATAAAAAACAGTGGTTTTACTTATCAATTAACAGCAATGGGTACAATAGTCGAAACACAAACAGTAAAACAAGCATTAAATATTGTGGAACAGGCTGCCGAAATCTTACAAACCGATAGTGATAGGATATACTCCACTATAAAGCTCGATATTAAAAAAGGAGCTATTAATATGATAGAAGAAAAAATAAACTCAATTAATACTAAGCTTTCGTAAGAAAACAACATTGTGAATAAATTTGGCTTAATAGTAGTGTTTTGCTTACTATTTACCTCAAAGGTAAATAGCCAATGCAATTATTCAAACAAAGCATTTCAGGCTGGTGAATATGTGTCGTACGAATTATACTATAACTGGGGTTTTCTATGGTTTAACGCTGGCGTTGCCACCTTTTATGTAAATAACCACACTTACAATAACCAAGCTACACTTTTATTAAAAAGCATAGGCACAACAAATAGTAATTACGATTGGCTTTATAAGGTTCGCGATACATTCAACGTAGTAATTAACCCAACAAGCCTACTACCCTATTCTTTTAATCGCAACACTTTCGAAGGAGGATATAAAGTAGATAATAACTATACTTTTAATTATACAGAACAAAGCATTGTTTCACAAACAAAAAATAGTAAAAAGGAATTAACTGTAGATACCTTAAAGAACAACTCATGTACTTTTGATATACTAACTGCTATTTATGTGTGTCGTAACATTGATTTTACTTCGTATAAAAAAAACGATACTATCCCTTTATCGATGATTATTGACGGAGAGATTAATAATATACATTTAAGATTTTTAGGGCAAGAAACCATTATAAATAAAGATTTTAGAAAATTTAAATGTAATAAATTCTCAATTCTGCTAGTAGAAGGAACTGTTTTTGTTGGTGGTGAAGATATGTTTATTTGGGTAACTAACGATAATAACCAAATACCTATATTAATTGAGGCTAAAATAGTTGTTGGTTCGGTAAAGGCTGTAGTAAATAAAATTGAAGGCATAAAGTGGCCAGCAAACTATCAAATTTATGAGCAAAACAAGTAAGCAACTAAACTAAGAGTAGCTTATTTGTTACTAAATTCATATTATTTGCAAATCTTGATACACTTATTCGATTAATTATCGTTGTTTATAAAAAATATAATAAATTTGTACCAAACATAAATTAAAGCAATTAAACGTGGACAACATAAAAGAATTTAACTCAGCAAATAAAGGTAGCAAGCAAACAAAGTCTTTATTAATAATCTTAATATTGCTAGTTGCAGCATTGGGCACAACTTCAATTTTACTTCATTTTAGTCATAAAAAAACTATTGCTAAAGTTGAGCAAGTTAGTCTTGAAAAAGAAACCCTTACTTTCCAGTTTCAAAATCTGCTTGATGATTTTGATACCCTAGAAACAAGCAACGATTCAATTTCAACTCAATTATCTGCCGAAAAAGAACGTATTACCGAGTTAATGACAATGCTGCGTACAACTAAAGCACAAAATAAGTCAGAAATTAGAAAGTATAAAAAAGAGCTTAAAACCATACGGAATATTATGAAAGGTTTTATTCAACAAATAGATTCGTTAAACACATTGAATATTTATCTTACTGAAGAAAATTCGCAAATAAAACAACAATATCATTCTGCCAAAAAAGAACACAAACAACTTTCAGAAAAATATGAAGATGCTACCGACAAAGTTGCATTAGCTTCGGTAATAAAAGCTATTAATTTAGGCATAGAAACATATAATCATAAAGGTAAACTTACTACTCGCGCCAAAAAGACCAAGCGCTTTGCTATAAATTTTTCTCTTGACGAAAATATTATTGCCCCTACTGGCATAAAAACCGTTTTTATTCGTATTACTGATCCAAATAGCCATGTTCTTATTCAAGATGAGCAACCAATGTTTAATTTTGACGGAGAGCAAATAGCCTATTCATCGGTTCGCGAAATAAACTACAATGGAGAGACAACCCCAGCTAACGTGTACTATCAAAACATGGGCGAAGAACTGTTGATTGGTAATTACAAAATAGATATTTTCTGCGATGGTCATATGATTGGATCATCTACAACCCTGTTGAAATAAAGATTAAATATATAGAAACAAAAAAGGAGGATGCGAATACATCCTCCTTTTTTGTACAATAATATTTTTTTAATCTTGCGAATCCATAAAGCCAACAAGAATTGAAACACAACCACTATTTCTTAGTTTATCCTCTGGGGTTGATTCTGGAACACTAACTTCAACAACTAATTGCTGTGTTGAGTTTGTGGCAAAATCCCAAAAATTAATCATATCATGATCTTTATTGGTAAATATCTCATTACCATCCATATCAAGCAGTCTAAAATTTACATCACCCAATTCGTCGGCAGCGCAAACAACTATTCTATATTCCTGATTGCTATAAAAGGTTAACATTAACTCAGCAAAATCGCCTTCATTTAATATGGCACTATTTAGCTGACCATTATAAATATATGGACTTAAAAGAGGTTTACATTGATCTTTAGTAAAAGTTTTACATTGAGCATTTGCCTGAGAATGTAAACCTATAAATATGCTTGTAAAAAGAATTAATCTTACTAACGTTTTCATACTTAGAATTTTGAATGTCGAATAAATATACGAATTAACTTATTATTATGCTACGAATTTCTTTAATCATTCTTGTAATCTCTTCAATCTGAGCTATCGATATATTAACTTTAGCTTTATTATCTATTGTTGTAATCTTTTCTTCGCTATCGGTTATTAAAACCGGTTTTTCATGAGTAATCTCTACACCATCATACACTGTTTTAAGCTTAATTATAATTGGAAGTATTTCAGCAACTGTAGGATTATCTTGATACATTGTAATTAATGAAATAAGGTTGTCTAATGAATATTTCTGCTCTGCTATTCTATTAATTACTTGAGTATTTGTTTTGTCACCAATAGCAATGTTGGTTGCAAAATGCATACCTTCAACCCATCCTCCAACTAGAATAAATGCGGCTGTAGCATCTCGTTCATTCTCTTTCAAATAACCATCAGCACCTGCATAAGTGTCAGCAATAATCTGAAATATCGAATCTCTGTTTGCTAAGCTCTCTTCAATTCTATTAATTGTTTCAGCACCTTCATCCTCAGGAATTTGTAATTTGTCAGAAATTTTTCGAATAACCGACAAATAACTAATTGACTCTTGCAATTGCTCGTACACTCGGCAATAACACAAATCGGCACCATAAACTCCAAAATTCATTGCTAAATTTGCCGACGATGTGTAATTGCTCACATTTGCAACCGGATTCAACAGCTCCATATTAAATGGGCTATCTGAAGACAATACTGTTTGTGTTAACTCAACCGGAGAAGGCAAATTGAAAAATACTTTTTTAACGGTCTTCTCAGACGTTCCATTAGTAACCGTTAAATCGCCTTCTAAATCATCATCTGTATCAATTTGTTTATTCGCTTTATTTTGGCACGACGATAAAACAATAACAGTTAAAGCAAAAACAAATAGTAAATTAAAATATCTCATAATCAATAGTCATTTCGAGGTTTCTTGGTATCTTAATTTCAAAAATAAGGATTTATATGGGTTTATTATCAATACTAACGAAAAAAATAATGCCTCAACCCACAATTTTGGCTTTCAATAGATAAAAACAAACATTTTTGAACCAACAAATAGCTTAACTATAAAATTATAATTAATTTTAATGAACAATTTGGATACTTAAACAAATAAACATAGGTGTTATTATTGGTCGTATTGGTGGTGTAGATGGTGTAGCCCTTGAAACCGAAAAATGGATTGAGGTTCTTGAAAAAATGGGTCATAATGTTTTCATTATTGCCGGACAATTTGAGAATAAGAAGATTAATCCTGATAAAGAAACCTTAGTTCCTGAAATGTCTTTTTTCTCGCCTGAAAGCTATTGGGGTCAAAAAAAAGCTTTCCACTTTCCTGAAATAAATACTGGCGATTTAATTGAACACATTCATTTTTATGGTGAAATAATTTCGAAAAAAATTGTGGCTTGGGCTAAAGAAAGAAAGCTTGACATTTTAATTTCGGAGAATGCATCGGCATTACCTGCCCACTTAGAGTTAGGTTTAGGTATTAAAAAGGCTGTAGTAGCATTGGGTTTGCCTACTATTACTCACGATCATGATTTTGCTTGGGAAAGGGGCGAAAGATATGTGTCTCCCCATAAAGCTATTAACGAATTTGTTGAAGAACACTTTCCATTACGATTACCAAATGTTATACATGCTGCTATAAATTTACATGGTAAGGATACAATTAAAGAAAAATATAACAGACAAAGTATAGTTATGCCAAATGTTATGGATTTTTCGGAAAGCTTTGGCAAAAAAAACGAAATAAACCAACACTTATACCGCGATTTGTGTTTAGCTCCCGATAGTGTTTTACTGTTTCAGGTTACTCGCATTGTAAGGCGTAAAGGAATTGAGGTAGCAATAAACTTAATAGATAAATTGCAAGACCAAAGAGTTAAACTAATTATTAGTGGTAGTGCTGCCGACGACGAAGGGAGTTTATATTACAATGAACTTATTGAACAAATACACCAATTAAAACTAGGAAGACAGGTACAGTTTGCTTCGTACATTATTAGCAACAAAGGACATAAAGATACAGATACAAGTAAACAATATTCCTTATCAGATGCATACGCAAATGCCGTAGCAACAACATATTTTAGTACTTACGAGGGTTTTGGTAATGCCTTTGTAGAGTCGATACTTGCAAAAACGCCTATTTTTGTAAATAATTATAAACCTGTTTATTGGCCCGATATAGGCAGCAAAGGTTTTAAAACAGTTATGCTCGAAGACAATAATTTAACAGACAATGCTGTTAAAGAAATGCATGAGATTATATTTAACCCTGCTCTTAACAAGGAAGTAGGCGAATACAACTTTGATTCCTTTTTATACGGTTATCATCTTTGCTTGGAGGGATACTGCTATTGTTGCTATTCTTAGAATGTTCAAGTTCATTTATACGACCTCGAAGATTGGTGTTTTCTTTTTTTAATTCTACAATCTCGACTTGAAGTTTGTGAACC
>JAUXEM010000180.1 GCA_030620515.1 Salinivirgaceae bacterium | reverse complement strand
GGTTCACAAACTTCAAGTCGAGATTGTAGAATTAAAAAAAGAAAACACCAATCTTCGAGGTCGTATAAATGAACTTGAACATTCTAAGAATAGCAACAATAGCAGTATCCCTCCAAGTAAAGATGATAACCGTATAAAAAGGAATCAAAGTTTGAGATCAAGTTCTGTAAAAAAAGAGCGGTGGGCAACCTGGTCATAAAGGACACATACTTAAAATGGTTGACACTCCTGATGAAATTATAAATCATAGCTTAAGTTTCTGCAAAGACTGTGGTATAGATATTTCACATAAAGCCAGTGCTATTTCTGAAAAAAGACAAGTAGTTGAACTCCCTCCAATAAATCCTATCTATATTGAACATCGTAGTTATAGTACATTGTGCAGCTGCGGTTGTCTTAATAAAGCTAATTTTCCTAAACGGGTAAATGCACCCATACAATATGGAGAAACCGTTGAAAACTTGGTAAGTTATCTCAATGTGAGTCAGTATATTCCATACAATAGAATCCTAAGTATGTTAAGCGGATTATTTAATATCCCATTGTCAGAGGGTAGCGTGAACAATATAATTAATCGTTTTGCCAATAGGGCTAAACCATTATATGAACAAATAAGAAAAGAGATTGAAGCTTCAAAAGTAGTTGGCGGTGATGAAACAGGTGCTAAAATGAACGGTGATAAGTGGTGGTTTTGGACATGGCAAAATGATAATGGTACTTACATAACCGCTTCTAACAACAGAGCATTCTCTACGGTAGAAGATAATTTTTCAAAAGGGTTTAAAAATGCTGTTCTGATAAGTGATAGATATGGAGCACATTTAAAAACAAAAGCCTATGCGCACCAAGTCTGTATTAGTCATTTATTTCGTGACTTGAATTATCTTATTGAATTAACGGGGGATCAAACCATTAAACGATTTGTTAAAGCATGCTTTATTTCTAAAATCACAAATGAAAGCCCATTAATATCAGCAAATAAATCTTGTTCGTAATTTCATTCGCCGCGAAGCGTTTAAAATATTGTCGGATGACCATAGTCAGGAGCATAAAAAAGTAAAATCATTATTGAAGAAATTGAATGGATGCAGAAATCATATATTTGAGTTCTTGTACAATATTAATGTTCCACCAGATAATAATGGCTCAGAACGAGCTATCAGGAATGTAAAGGTTAAACAGAAAGTTTCTACAATGTTCAAATCAGAGCAAGGGATTACTAACTATGCTATTATACGCTCGATATTTGATACTTGTACTAAGCGAAATATTCCGGTACTACAGGCTTACAAAATAACAAATCAATATCCTGAGTAGTTACAATTTTAGTGTGTTTTTAAAAAAACAAATTTGATATCATCATAAATTATCCTAGTACAGTTGTTATAAGTTTTGCTTAAACTAAATTTAAACGTAAAATAGAACTTTAGGCACTTTATATTACTCCTTTGTAAGTTCCTGAAAGGCTTCTTCTAAAGTTTTCTCCTTTTTCTGCATCGATAAAACAGAAAGTTTATTAGCTACAGCAAAATCAAAAATATCTTGACGAATATCTTTTTTGTTGGTTGCTTCAATTATCCAATGGTTAGTTTTTACTTTTTTAGCTTTCAGAACACCTTTAATTTTAAGTAAACTTTTTTCGTTGGGATCTTGGTTAAACTCTACAGTTATAACCTGATTCTTTTCGATTTTTGTCTGAATATTAGCAGCTTGGTCATTGGCTATAATCTCTCCATGATTAATTATAATAATTTTATCGCAAATGGCTTCAACCTCTTGCATAATATGGGTTGAGAGTAAGATTGTTTTTTCTTTACCAATTTCCGAAATCAAGTTTCGTATTTCAACAATCTGATTAGGGTCTAAGCCCGAAGTAGGCTCATCTAAAATTAAAACTTTTGGGTCATGAATTAGCGCTTGAGCCAAACCAACTCGTTGACGGAAACCTTTTGAAAGCGCACCAATCTTTTTATTTTGTTCCAAAGTTAGCCCGGTTTTCTCAATCATGTTATTTACCTTTTGTTTAATATTTGGAAGTTTATAAACTCCCGCAACAAAAGTCAAATACTCTTTAACGTACATATCTAAATACAAAGGATTATTCTCTGGTAAATAACCAATTAATTCTCTAACATCGGTTTTTTCATCCAGTAAATTTATGCCTTCAATACTTACCTCACCATTAGTAGGAGGAATATAACCAGCAATAATTTTCATCATAGTAGATTTACCAGCTCCATTAGGACCTAAAAATCCAACAACCTCACCAGTATTTATTGTAAGCGATACATTATTAAGCGCTTTTTGTTTCCCGTATTTTTTAGTTACATTTTTTACCTCAATCGACATAGTTATGGTATTTATAAAGTGCAAATTTAATAAAACAATGGAAAAAATAAGGGGTAATGAGTAATGAGTAATGAGTAATGAGAAAAAAGGAATGGGTTGTGAGTATTGAACAAATGAGTTAACAGATAACAATATAGCTTGTTACAACAGGGAAATGGTTGGTTTTGAATAATATAGACTCCAGAAATATTTTATAGGCGGTCTGTTAAAAAAGCACAAAGTAATATGAATATATTTTTCTCATATTACTTTGTACAATTATCTTTTTACTTAAAGAGAACTTAAAGAAGAGATTAAAAAAAAGGTGATTTTGATTTTAAAATGTCCCCTACTCAGTCAATTTCCATTTTAGCTCCATTACCTCACCACTACGAAGAACTTTAATTCTGTATTCATGGTATTTTTCTAAAGTGTTTAAGTAGTTACGTAATTCCTCAATTTTTTCCATGTTATCTAATTTTATTTTATCAAAAGATAGTATAACATCACCACCAGCTAGAAATTTTGTGTTAGCCACATTCATTTCTAAATAGCCACCTTTCATTCCCATAAAATATGCAGGAGAACCCTCGGCAACACTCTGTACCATTATTGCACCATGCTGAGGAACGTTAAAAATGGAGCATAGTTCAGCGGTCATTGGTAGAGCATCTAAACCGAACCATACACTACTTTGCTGTAATAGAATTTGCTTAGCAATATTCGACGAAGCTGCAAAACCCAATCCTTCGAAACCACCGGAAAAGCTTAATATCGAACTTACAATACCAATAACTTCGCCATTCATATTAAACATTGGTCCGCCACTATTTCCCTGATTTATAGAGGCATCGGTCTGGAAAAACTCCATCATTGGCATGTCAGATGTAAGTTGCTTTTCAGTGTGTTTACCGCCAATAATTCCTTTAGAAACAGAATTAGATAAGCCTAAAGGAGAACCAATAATAAAAACATCGTCACCAATACGTACGCTATCTGAATCACCAATTTTTGCTGGTGTAATGCCCGTTGCCGGTTTGTCTAATTTAATTAATGCCACATCGGCTAAATTCGATATCCGTTTGGTTTTAGCGGAAATTTTACGACCATCAGGTAGTTCAACCATAATTTTAGTAGCTTGGTTAACTACGTGTGCAGCTGTTAGCACCCAATCGGAGTTTTTTCCTACAATAACGCCGGAGCCTAACCCTTCGGCGGCCGTTTTTGTAAAGCGGTCACCATTACCTGAGCTTTTCTTTTCTACTACATATATGGTAACTACACTTTTGTTCGATCTTTCAACGAGGTCGGCAAAGTTCTGTGCATTTAAACTAAGCGTAAATATTACAGTTGCCAAAGCAAAATAGAGTCTTTTCATATTAAAAATTTTGTTTAGAATTATTTTTTGGTTTACTTTTTGTCCAAAAGTAATAATTGTAATTCTTTTACTACAGTTAACTACTAATAATGTTCCTTGATTCCGCAAACCCATAAGTTAAATGGATGATAGTCAGGTGTTAAAGTTTTTAACAGTACTTGTTTTTTATATAAACGCTTATTAATCAACAACTCACACCATAACTTGCGGATTTAAGATTGTTGTAAATATTGCTTTGAATTTAAGTTTGCATTATTCAATAGTTCGTTAAGAATTTATATATAGATGATAATGAGAGTATTGTGCAAGTTTAGAACTTCTTACTAACATGCATATTATCAGCATGTTATTTTTTGTCTCACTACCTGCCCGAATTGTTCAGCCTGCCTGTCTGCCGCCAAGGCAGGTCTCAAAATCTAACGTACTATTAATTATTAATTTAAGTATTTAAATCAAAACACAGTTGTTTTTGTTGTGAAATAACTATGATTTTATGGCTTTAGGTGTTATTTTTGGCAAACGAACAGGAATTTGAAACCCATAGATGAACACATATAATTGGTATGCAATTTATACGCGATCCAGATCTGAAAAAAAGGTGATGGAACAAATGCAAAAGCTTGGATACAACGTGTATTTGCCATTAGTTAAAACACTGAAACAGTGGAGCGACAGGAAAAAAAAGGTGGAAGTACCCTTAATTGCCAGCTATATTTTTGTTTGTGTTAGTGAAAATGAATATTATGACATTTTAAATACTCCAGGAGCTGTGGCTTATGTAACGTTTGAGGGAAAAGCAGCAGCAATTCCAGAAAAGCAAATAAATGCAATGCGGGCAGCCGTAGAAAACAATATGGAAATAGAGTTGCAAACAAAGCAGTTGCAAAAAGGAGAAAAGGTTAAAGTAATTGCTGGTCCGTTAAAAGGAGCTGAAGGTGAATTTGTGGATACGGCACATAAACGAAATTTTATATTAAATTTAAACAATGTTGGGTTTTCGCTTAAAATAGAAGTTAATGCAGCCGATGTAGTTAAAATATAGTTTCTTTACATAACGTTTTAAACGCTTACTCACCCTGAAAATGGGACTGAGGAGGCGAAGCTATGTTTAAGAAGAGAAAAGCTAGAATGACAAAGCAAATTAAGAATTTACGATATGGCAAAGAAAGTAGCATTAATATCAGGTATTACAGGACAATATGGTTCATAGCTTACTGAATTGTTATTAGATAAAGTATATGATGTACATGGAATTATAAGAAGATCGAGTTCGTTTAATACATTTAGAATTGATCATTTATACAATGATAAAGAAATAATGAACACTAATTTTCACGAACAATAATTAGTAATGGTTGATTTAATATATAAAGAAGAAGTTTATATAATTATTGGTGCAGCTATGGAGGTTCACAATGAGTTAGGAAATGGATTTCTTGAAGCTGTTTACCAAGAGGCTTTATCTTTGGAATTAGAGGAACAGAATATACCATTCGAGAAAGAAAAGGAAATAGAAATTTATTACAAAGATTTAAGATTGGATAAAAAGTATAGAGCTGATTTCTTCTGTTATAATAAAATAATAGTGGAAATAAAAGCTTTGTCTGAGTTGACAGGTGAACATCAATCGCAATTGTTGAATTATTTAAAAGCTACAGAAGAGAAGGTTGGTGTATTAATCAATTTTGGAACAAA
Source organism: Salinivirgaceae bacterium (assembly GCA_030620515.1). Taxonomy (GTDB): domain Bacteria; phylum Bacteroidota; class Bacteroidia; order Bacteroidales; family SZUA-534; genus JAUXEM01. The sequence continues at coordinate 1,981 of JAUXEM010000180.1, read as the reverse complement.
AAGCTTAGAATATAAAAGAATGGTTTTATAAAAAAAACCGAATTACATTAATTTACAGAAGAAAGTATTAGTGATAATTCGTAAAATTAGTGGATAAGAGTATTGTTTTTTTTATTATTGAATTCAATTTTTACACTTTATTAGATCATTATAAACTATCATTACGAAAAGCAGGACTTCTAATTAATTTTAGAACATTAAGCTCATCAATATAAAATAATGGCTTACTAAAATAGTCCACGAATTACACTAATTTACAGAAGAAAGTATTAGTGATAATTCGTAAAATTAGTGGATAAGAGTATTGTTTCTTTTAACAGGCAAGCTTTAGAAACTATTACAGCTTTTTCGAATAAAAAGGGAGGAAAATTATTTATTGGAGTTTCTGACGATGGAATTCCATGCGGGATAGAATTAAAAAATGAGACTATTCAGAATTGGCAGAATGAAATTAAGCTAAAAACAGAACCGGCAATTTTTCCCGATATCACAGAGATTACAATTGATGGGAAACAAATTGTTGTAATTTCTGTTCCTGAATTCCCAGTAAAACCAGTTGCCTTGCAAGGACGGTATTATATTAGAAAGAATAATTCGAACCATTTATTATCGGTAGGCGAAATAAACGATATTTATTTGCAATCCATTCAAACTTCATGGGATAGTTATTTTTATCCTAATGTCGATTATAAAGATTTGAGTGAAGACCAAATAGTATCATTTATAGGAAAAATTAATGCAGGTGGGCGTTTTAATTTAAGCGGCACCTCGTTTGAATGCCTGAAAAAGTTGCGAATGATAAAAGACAAGGTTCCTACCAATGCTGCGATGATGCTTTTCTCAAAAGATGAATTGTATAACAATGTGCATGTTGGAAGATTTAAAACACCATCGCTTATCATTGATGATAAAATGATAAGAGGAACACTTTTTGAAGCCGTTGAGAATACCATGACTTTTATTATTAGTCATTTGAAAGTAGCATTTGAGATTACAGGCAAAACATCACAACGAACCGAAATTTTTGAATATCCTTTACCGGCAATAAGGGAATTAGTGCTAAATGCAATTATTCATCGTGATTATACTAGCCCAACAGATATTCAAATTAAGATATTTGATAACAAGATAACAATCTTTAACCCCGGTAAATTATTTGGAGATATAACAATTAATGATTTAAAAACGGATAACTATCAGGCTCAAAGCAGGAATAACCAAATAGCTGAAGCTTTTTATCTTACTAAAGATATTGAGAAATATGGTAGTGGTTATAGACGTATTCGTGAACAAATAGCCTCTTACCCAACCATGTATTTTGAGTTTTGTGAAACCTCAGGTGGTTTTCTTGCTGCGATGGGGTACGAAAAACAGAAAATTTCAGATAAAGACAAAGTCCCCGATAAGGTCCCCGATGATTTAACTGACAAACAAAAAAGAATATTAGAGTTAATTAAAAATAACAAACGAATAACAATGGTACAGATGGCTGAATATATTGGTATTTCGAAAAGGAAAATACTTGACAATCTGAACAAACTAAAAGATAAAAATATTATTGAGAGAGTTGGCAATCCAAAAAGCGGTTACTGGGCTATTAAATATTAATTTGAATGTAATTAGTGCATATGCAAAAAAGTGGTGAAATTATATCAAAATTATTAGATGACGATTTACAAACTAGTGAAAGTGAAACCACAATTGAACTAAATTTTGCAGTATTAAAATTTAAACATACAATTAAAAAGAAATGAGTTTCTTACTTTTACCAATGAACAAGGGATTATGACAAGACCAATGTGGGAGTTAATGAACCGTTTAAACATTGCCAATGCGGAAATTTAGAGAATGCCGAATGGCAAGCCGATAGAGTTGTAAATATACCTAGTAGTGTAATTTAATATGGAGAATAAGTTAAAACGTATTGAACAAGCCAACGGCAGGCAGGCATTAACAAATGTAAATATTTAAAAGCCCTTGC
>JAUXEM010000257.1 GCA_030620515.1 Salinivirgaceae bacterium | reverse complement strand
TGTTATACCTGTCATAATATTCATAGCGAATATACTACTGACGATTGGGCTTTAACGAAAACTGATGCTTACAGTTTAAGAATAGTTGACGCAACAGCAGATATAGGTACAGGAAATTTATGTGCTTCGTGTCATCAACCATTGTTGCCAAACCCAATGCCCGCTGTTGGTGGGGGTGATGTTGTAATTACTAGCCCTTATTGGGGACCACATCATGCCGCGCAAGGAGTGTTTTTTGCAGGAAAAGGTGCATATGAGGTTGGTACAGGTTATACAAATTCTAGTCATGTTAGTATGGTAGCAAATAGCTGTGTTGATTGTCATATGACAGATGCATACGGTGCACAAGCGGGTGGCCATCAGTTTGGCTTAACTTATGAGTATCATGGTAGCGATGCTATTTGGACTGCAGGTTGCACAAGCTGCCATAGCGATGCCGATGCACTTAAAACAAAAATTTCGACAGCAGTTGATGCAATAGATGTACTATTGACTCAGCTTGAAACAGAGTTGGTTACAGCAGGAGTAATTACTGCGGCAGGAGCTAGAATTACCCCTGGTACATATTCAGCAGACTTGGCAGGAGCTTATATTAACTATGTAATGGTTAATGAAGATTCAGGAGCTGCAATTCATAATTATAACTATGTGAAAAAGTTATTGGAGAATACAATAGCTGCAATACAGTAAAAGAATTGGAAAAGAGATTTATTAAAGGGTTACTCGTTTGAGTAGCCTTTTTTTGTATTACATAAATCTGCAAGTTGCGCCGCTACTATTAGCAGGTTTATAGGGTGTTATGTATTTTACTTGCGAATATGAGGGTGTTACGAAAGTCTATTCTATTTCAATAAACTCGAACCAAGGGTATCCTTTAAAGCCTTCTTCGTTTTTAAAAGAGAAAAATTGCAGTTTATAATCTTTATCGTTTATAATATCTTTAATTAGATAAACATGACGTAAATTCGCTTTATACACAGCAGTATTTGCATTTTTGTCTATTGTTACTGTTTTCCACTTATATCCTATTACATCCCAGTTCGATTTGTATAAGGAGTCATGCAATGGTGTTATTTTGTAATAATCCTCAAAATAGGCTTGCAGTTCATCGTCTTCGGTTTTTTTATCTGAATAAACAGGAACTTCATCAGTAGATATATAATATTTTGTAACTTTTATTTTATTTGTATTAATGTAAACACCTCTTAATAAATAGGGTGTAGGTACACCATTGTCGTCGGGTATTATTGAAGCATATTGGGTAAATTGAATATCCCATAAGCTATTGTTGGGTTCAATAGGTACAACTTTAGTTTTATTACGCATGCTTACTGCCACAAAATTAATATGATTGTTTTTTTGAATAAAAATAGTATCTGGCGTGCTGTTTTCTAGTACATCAACAACCATTTTATAATAATTATTTGTTAGCTCAATTAATTTGAATTTTTTAAAAGGTGAATAAGTAATACCGCTTTTCTGACTAATAATATATACATTATGAGAATATTCATAAGGTTCGGTATTTGTGTTTACCCAACCATTAATGGCTAGTGAATCATAATTTCCGCTACTTGCATCGTAGCTCCAAACTGCATCATCTGGTATTGAGTTAGTTGTTGCAAAATCAACAGGGCCAAGATTGCTAATATAAAGAACATCAGCACTGTTTAATATCACATGTTCTCCATTAACATCTCCTTCAAAACCTATGTCCCAATCTGAATTGGTATTAATGGCTAATTCTCTATTTTCTTCTAAGCAGTAGTATGATTGATGTGTGTAAATTGACTTTTCAGTGTTTCCAACCTTACCAGGAAAAAGCTTTAATGGTTCTGTTTCATCATCTTTAAAGCAGCTTGATAATGTTGATAGTAAAAATGAGACTGTAAATATTTGTATTATAATATATTTCATGTATTTAGATTAAAATTTATTAATGTTCAAACTCAGTTTTAAAAAGAAAGTTCGACCCCACGCTATACTGCTACCTCCGTCACCGCTACCTCCGTGAACTCCGCCATTACTACTGGTTCCATCTACAGTTTTAATGTTTAATATATTTTTAATGCCGGTTGATATTGTAATTTTTCCATTTATGAAGGGCCGATTAATAGCTAAATCCATCATGCCATAAGGGGCAATATATCTTTCTTCAATTAGGGTTTCATTATCTTTTTCAACTTCATAAAACTGAGAACTTTTACCATTGTACTTGTAATAAAGATTAATTCGAAACTGATAGGCTAAATTATGGTAGTTAAAAGAAGCAATAAAATCGGGTGTGTATGTATATTCGTTTAAAGTAGTATACTTTGATTTGCCATAATAGTTAATTCCTGCCTTTAATTCTAATCGTGGGTGTAGTTTATATGTAACATCAAATTGCCCTCCAATGGTTTTGTAAATACCATCAATGTTAATGTAGTCAGCCTTTGCAGCGTTTATAGAATCGTAAAGAAAATCAATTTTATTTTTTATTTTATTATGATAAAATTTTGTTGAAAAATTAAAGGAGTTTTTATTTAATTCAACTTTATAATTAACTGAAAGGTTATAGTTTTCTGAGTATTCAGCTTTTAAGTTTTCGTTCCCTTTTACTTCGTGGTTTATATCAGTAAAATCAAGATACAGCTCTTTAATTGATGGACTACGGAATCCTTTACCGTAAGATGCTCTAATGTGTACATTTTTAATAGCATCCCATTTCGTATTTATTGAGTAAACTACTGGTGCATCAAATTTTGTATTGTAAATTAAACGCGCTCCCCCTTGAAAAGAGAGCGTGGGTAAAGGAGTGTATTTTAAACTAATGAATCCGGCATAATCATCAATTCGTTGTGTCTCTGTTATTCGTTTGCCCTCACCTGTTTCAATTATTAAATCGTATCCACCTTGTAATTCAAATTGGTTTAACAAAGTAGTATAACTTCCTCGTGAATTAACAGCATAAAAATATGTGGTGTCGTGTCTGGTTGTATCTTCAATTAGTTGTTCGCTTAAATAATATAAGTTTTTATTATAGCTGTTTTTTCTCTTCTCGTAATAAGAATATGCTGCCATAAAGCTTATTTTTGAATTTTCGGAAACGGAATAATTTAAATTACCTTTTGTGTTAGCTCTAATTGTTAAATGTCTATCGTCGTTAGCTAAAGGGAAAGAGTATGTAGTGTCGTTAATTATTTTTTTACCAGCATAATATATTGAACCATAGTTCATTAATTGTTCTCGAAATATATCTTGTGTAAGTGTTAGTTGAAGTTTTTTTGTATTATAGCCGTAAACCAAACTACCAGTGTATTGTTCTTTAGGACTAAATGTAAAGGTTCGTTGTTCAATGTCGCTATATGAATATCCATTAAAAAAATTACGCCCTGCTGACAAACTAATATGATGTTTTTTTATGTTAGCATTAAAGCTGCCATCAATATTGTAAACACCAACCGATTCGTAATAGGTATTTAAGCCAATACTATACTTTGAACGTATATTTTTCTTTGTTATAATATTTATAGCTCCAGCAAGTGCGTTACTGCCGTAAATTACACTCATGGGCCCTTCAACTATTTCAATGTGATCTACGTTATTTAAGTTTAGTTGGTTTAAATCAATGTTACCTTTCTGTCTTCCAATAACAGGAATTCCATCAATAAGAATTTTAATATGCTCGCCACTTAAACCTTGCATTTGAATTGTGGTGCCTAAAATACCACTATTAGAAACGCTAATATTTAATTCGTTAGAAAGCAAATCGCCCAAGGTATTTGCAGCTTTGTTTTCAATTTGTTTGCTACTAATTACTTGAACATTATATATAGATTTATCAACCGTTTCAGGTTTTATTTGACCAGTAACTACTACTTCGTTTATTGATTCCGTTTGGGGTTGTAGTTTAAAAGTATAGGATTTATTTGGTTCAATTGAATCAACCAATGTTTTATAGCCAATAAATGATATGGCTACTTTTGATTTATTTTTTAAAGTATTTTTAATGATTCCATCTGTATTCGTAACCCAATAATTAGTTTCCGATTTGTCGGTCGATTCGGTACAAATATGAACATTAGGTATGGGTAGTTTATTCCCAGAATCAATTATTTTAATTTCTTGACTTTGAGTATTTGTGAACAAAAAACTAATAAAACATACTAGAAAAATTCTATTGAGCATTTATTATCAATTTAAAGGTTAAAACCCTGCAAACTCGCATAATGGTAGTCAGGTTTTATTGCAGTTACTTTAGTTTCTATGAATTTTACATTCAAAATAATGACCACGAAGGCGCAAAGTTTAAAAAAAAACTGTTTGACTAATGCTTTCTTATTGGCTTTGTGGTTTTGTTTTTTAGCGAATTTATTTTCTTCATTAAACTTATGGATTTTTAATCCATAGTGGTAGTTGAATTTTTAAATAAAGACACCAAAGCAATTATTTGTTCATTGCCGAGGTGTCTTTTAAAGAAAGATATTTTAATAATTATTTCTAATAAGTGGTTTTCATAAATTCAATATTGCCACTTGCGCTTCCTTCAAAATCAGTAAATACT
>JAUXEM010000011.1 GCA_030620515.1 Salinivirgaceae bacterium | reverse complement strand
GACTAAATCGCCGGCAAGCAATACAATATCAGGTTTAACTCCATTTAATCTATTCACCAATCTTTTTATCCGATTGTTCCCAATTATGAAACCCATATGAATATCGGAAACCAGAGCTATTTTAATCTCCTTTTGTGTTATTGCGGGTTTATCTATTTCAATTTCAACATTTCTAATTTTTGGAATATATGCATTAATGGCACCATAAGTAACTAGCGAGAGTGAAACAAAAGAGACTCCTATAAAGAGAATTTTCCCACTTAAAAAGCATACTACCCAGGCTTGTGGAATAAAATGAAGAAAATGATTTGCTACTCTAAATAAATCTATAGCAATTACTAGCAATAAAGCATACCAAGCAATTACCAACCAAAAGGACCCAATATATGTAACTACTTGACTAAAATATGTGAAATGACCACGTTCCAGAAATTGCCCAACGACAAATGTAGCGGCCGTAATCCAGAATATCCATGGGAACACTGCACGAAATGATCCGACTGGCAAGGCTTGCATTCCCCTATTAAAAATATACCAATTGCCTAAAAAGTAAATACCAATAAATACTATGAAAAAGATAAGAAATGTGAGGTGCTTCATAAATTATAATTTTGAACAACAAAACAACAAAACAAAATTTTATATATAAAGTTTTATTCGGTATAAGCCGATTATTTCACGGTAAACAGCAAATAAGTCCACTAACATAATAGTTTCTTTTTGCAAAATAGATTAATTACATATCTTTAAATGGCTATAATACAAACAGCACAAAAGCAGTGATACTTAAAAACGAATAAACCGTAAGGTAACATAGAAAATAAATTCAACCGCAGAGAAACAAAGTAACACGGAGAAAAATAGAAAAAATTCAACCGCAGAGAAAAGGAGTAACGCAGAGAACAAAATAAAAAAACCTCAGCGCACCTCTGATATCTCAGCGGTTATAAAAATAAAAGTCTCAGCGTAACCCAGCGTCCTCAGCGGTTAAAAAAGCATAAACTATGAAAATAAACGACATTACCGGAATAATTATTGATTGCTCAATAAAGGTACATACAGAGCTTGGTCCTGGGTTATTAGAGTCTGTTTATCAGGAATGTTTGTATTTCGAATTAAAGGAACAAGGCATTAAAGTGGAAAAGGAAAAGGCTCTACCTGTAATTTATCACGAGGTAAAACTAGAATGTGGATTCCGTATTGATTTGTTAGTTGAAGATAAGGTGGTTGTTGAATTAAAAGCTATTGAAGCTTTAAATGATGTACATATGGCTCAAATATTAACCTACTTAAAACTAAGCAATAATGAAGTGGGATTACTTATTAATTTTAACGTAGCCCGTTTAAAACATGGGATAAAAAGAGTAGTAAATAATTATAGTGAATAAAGAAAAACTTGAACCGCAGAGAAGCAGAGCAACGCAGAGAAAAATAAAAAATAAACTAAAACGCAGAGAAAAGGAGTAACGCAGAGAAAAAAACAAAAAAAAAACCCTCAGCGTACCCCAGCGTCCTCAGCGGTTATAAAAAAATTAAACCGCAGAGAAGCAGAGCAACACAGAGAAAAATAAAAAATAAAATAAACCGCAGAGAAAAGGAGAAACGCAGAGAACAAAATAAAAAAACCTCAGCGCACCTCTGCGACCTCAGCGGTTAATAAAAACACCAAAACCGCTTGCCTCTTAAAAAGAATTATCTACCTTTGCCCCTCAAAATTTTATAGGATATGCCTATATTGTTAAATTAAAAAACAAAACGGTTATGTACTTAACATCAGAAAAGAAAGTAGAATTTTTCGCAAAATTCGGAAAATCTGCAACTGACACAGGGTCAACAGAAGGACAGATAGCTTTATTTAGCTATAGAATTGCTCACTTAACTGAGCACTTAAAAAGCAACAAAAAAGACTATAGTACTCAAAAAGCACTATTAGCTTTAGTTGGTAAAAGACGTAGTTTATTAGACTACCTAAAAAATAAAGATATTGTAAGATATCGTGAAATCGTTAAGGCTTTAGGTCTAAGAAAATAATAAAGAAAAAGGAGCAAATAAATTGCTCCTTTTTTTTATATCCAACTCTAAGTACTTCTCAATACTTGCATTGTTTAATTTCGGTTTTTATAATGCCGACTTGTATACTATTTCCAATATTTCGCCAGAATCATTTAACTTAGCAATTATTCCAACTTTATTCCCAAAAGCCTCCCCTCTAACAAAAACCCATTCGTTTTCTACTTTATAGTTTTCAACATTCTTTTTATTATAAGCATCTACCGGAAAAATGACATTAAGCGCATCTTGAAATAGCTTAGCTTGTTTATCGTCCGTAAGTTTAAAATCAGCTTTTATCAATGAAATCAACATGCTATAATCTTTCAATTCAAAATAACTACCATGCTGTTGAACGGCAATATGCTTTAATTTATTCTTTGAATAAACCTGATAGAATAAACCATCAAAAACACTTTCCAAAAATTCCGATGTAATAATTTCCCTATCTAAGGTGTTTCTTTGGTTAAGATACTCTTCTATTTTAGCTATATCTGCATCTGTTATATTTGATGGTGCTGAATTGCCTGGCTCTGTGTAATTATAAACAGAAATACTTTTACCAACACGAGTAATCATGTAGGTATCATTAGCAAATAAAACTCCTGATAAAGCATATGCTTTATCTAGTGTAGTGGAATGCTTTAGCCAAAACGGACGCATTGCAATTTGAAAATTATAAAGAGGAAAACAGTTGAATCTAACTGCATTTAAAATCCAACTGTATGAACTATCTTCCAATGTAATAGTTTGTAATTGAATACTCCGAACCTCCGATTTAATTATAGCATAAGGGTTCACATAAGCTATTCTGTCCGAAATTTTTCTTCCCATATCCATAAAATAAATAGGCACCTTTCTTTGGCTTATTTCCTTAATATTTAGCATTAAAAATCCTTTTTGTTTTGGTGCAATACTTAAAAGTTGGTAATCGGTATTTGGATTTAAAAGCGAAAAATCATTCTTTTTTAAATTAAACAAATAAGTAGGCTCTTGAAGGGTGGTAAAAACCAAATTATTTTCTACAAATCCAATTTTATTGGGTATCTTATAATTATAATACACTTTACGTAGAAGTTTAAGTTTATCACTCTTAATATTCAAACTATACACTGCATCAATGTACCTATTTTCCGTATCATCAATTTTTCGTGTGCTTATTAAATAAAGCAAATTTTTACTAGGATGAGCCAACATTAGTTTAATAGGATTTTCAGGCAGTACACTTATAAATTTCTTAACTACCTTACCTGTAACCAAGTCATAAGCCTTTACAATAGCTTTATTTTCACTCCAGGTTAAACCATAAAAAACCTTATTATTACTTGATACACATATTGGATAAGTATCCTCAATAGAATAAAGCTCGAAATTAGTTTGAGCAAAAATTACAATATTACTTACAAGTAATAAGAGTATAACTAAAGCAGTTTTCATGTTATCATAATTTAAATTATTGAATCTACCCAAATTTAGGAACTTTTTTGATTCTCTAATCATTGAACTTAATAATATTTATTTACATGCAATTACAACAGCATAACAATACAGCTATAATTGCTCTTACTTTTAGGTATCCCTTTTTCAAAAACAGAAGGGCTTGTGAAGTTTGCAAAAATCACGTAAGTTTGCGACTGAAATAATATATAAATAAATGGCTTGTCAGATAGAAGAAAAGAAAGAAACCGGCAAGTCGCAAAGAAACAAGAAATGATGAAAATTGTAACCAAAGAAATCGATTTAGGCGACGGCCGAATTATTAGTATTGAGACCGGAAAGCTTGCAAAACAAGCCGACGGTTCAGTAGTTGTTAAATGTGGTAACACAATGCTATTGGCAACAGTAGTATCAGCAAAAGCGGCTAAAGCTGATGTGGATTTTATGCCACTATCAGTTGATTACAAAGAAAGCTACGCGGCGGCAGGCAGATTCCCTGGAGGATTTTTACGTCGTGAAGGAAGACCGAATGATTCAGAGATTTTAGTATCTCGTTTAATTGACCGTGCATTAAGACCTCTATTCCCCGATGATTATCACGCAGATACATTTGTAAATATTAGCCTAATTTCAGGTGACAAAAGCACTATGCCTGACGCAATGGCTGGATTAGCAGCATCTGCAGCACTTTCAGTATCAAATATTCCATTTAACGGACCTATTTCAGAATGTAGAGTTGGACGTGTAGATGGCAAATTTATTGTTAACCCAACAAGGGAAGAGCTTGTAGTAGCAGACCTTGAGATTATGGTTGGAGCAACCATAGATAATATATTAATGGTTGAAGGCGAAATGTTAGAAGTTTCGGAAGCCGAAATATTAGAAGCCATTAAAATTGCACACGAAGCTATTAAGGTTCAATGCCAGGCTCAAATTGACATGGCTAATGAAGTAGGCGCTACTGAAAAACGCGAATACTGCCACGAAGCTAAAGACGAAGAGCTAAAAGAAAAAATCTGGAAAGAAACTTATGATAAAGTTTATGCTGTTGCTGCTAAATGCAATGCAAATAAACACGAAAGAATTAACGACTTTGCAGCTGTTAAAGAAGAATTTTTAGCGCAATACTCTGAAGAAGAATTAGCTGAAGTAAACAAAACATTAGTAGGTAAATATTACCACGATGTTGAAAAAGAAGCAATTCGTAATTTAGTATTAAACCAAAGAGTTCGCCTTGATGGTAGAAAAACTGACGAGATTCGCCCTATTTGGAGCGAGGTTGATTATTTACCATCGGCACACGGTTCAGCAATTTTTACTCGTGGTGAAACACAATCGTTAACTACAGTAACTTTAGGAACTAAGCTTGACAATAAAATTATTGACGAAGTATTACGTCAAGGAAAAGACAATTTCTTATTACATTATAACTTCCCTCCATTCTCGACTGGTGATGCAAGAATGAATCGCGGAACAGGTCGTCGTGAAGTTGGACATGGAAACTTAGCTCACCGTGCACTTAAGAACATGCTACCTACTGGCGACGATAATCCATATACAATTCGTATTGTTTCTGATATTTTAGAATCAAACGGATCTTCATCTATGGCAACAGTTTGTGCAGGAACACTTGCTTTAATGGATGCTGGTATTCAAATTAAGAAACCGGTAACTGGTATTGCAATGGGCTTAATTACCAAAGGCGATAAATTTGCTGTACTTAGCGATATTTTAGGCGATGAAGACCACTTAGGTGACATGGACTTTAAAGTAACAGGTACTAAAGACGGTATTACTGCTACACAAATGGACATTAAAGTTGACGGATTACCTTACGAAGTTTTGGCTCAAGCTTTAGAGCAAGCTAAAGAAGGTCGTCTTCATATTTTAGATGAGATTAACAAAACACTTGATGCTCCTAGAGCCGAGCTTAAGCCTTACGCTCCAAGAGTTGTTAAATTAACTATTCCTAAAGATTGTATTGGTGCATTAATTGGTCCTGGTGGAAAAATTATTCAGGAGATACAAGCTTCTACTGAAACAACTATCATAATTGAAGAGGTTGATAACCAAGGAAGAGTTGAAGTTGTGGCTAGCAATAGAGATAATATTGAAGCTGCATTAGCGCGCATTAAAGGTGTAGTTGCTGTTCCTGAAGTTGGTGAAGTTTACAAAGGAAAAGTGAAAGCTATTGTTGCTTTTGGTGCTTTTGTTGAAATACTTCCTGGCAAAGAAGGTTTACTTCACATATCAGAAATTGAGTGGCGTCGTTTAGATAAGGTAGACGAAGTACTTAAAGAAGGAGACGAAGTTGAAGTTAAATTAATTGACGTTGATAAGTCTGGTAAATTAAAGCTTTCTCGTAAAGCATTACTACCAAGACCTGAAAGAAAGAATTAAGAAAACTACTTTTTCACATACGAAAGCCATCCTAAGAAATTAGGGTGGCTTTTTTTTTGCTGGCTATATAAGAAGCTGTTTAAATTTTTGGAGTTTAATAATGTTTATTTAACAAAACATACTAGATTAGCTATTTAACCGTTATTAAAATATTATCAACTAAATACCTATTTATTATGAAAAGATTAACCTGGATTATCCTTATTGCAATTATTGCTTTTATTACAGGATGCACAACCAGTAACTACGAAACCGTAAAGCACACCGACGCCAATGGCTACAAGTATGAAACAGTTACAAACGACCCTTACAATCTTAAGATTTACACACTAGACAATGGACTTAAAGCCTACCTATGCGTAAACAAAGACGAGCCACGTATTCAATCTTTTATTCCTGTAAAAGCTGGCTCAACCTACGACCCTAAAGACAATACGGGATTAGCACACTATTTAGAACACATGATGTTTAAAGGAACATCTAAATTAGGTACTGTTAATTGGGAAGAAGAGAAAGTGCTAATTCAAGAACTTTCCGATTTATTTGAACAACACAAAGCGGAAGCAGACCCTGAAAAGAAAAAAGAGATTTATAAGAAAATTGACCAAGTATCGCAAAAAGCGGCACAATATGTAGCACCAAACGAATACGATTTAACAATAGGTGCACTTGGTGGAAAATACACTAATGCATATACTACAAATGAACGCACGGTGTATATGAATAACATACCATCTAACGAACTAGAAAAGTGGTTACAATTAGAATCGGAACGTTTTTACGATTTAGTTTTAAGAGTTTTTCATACTGAACTAGAAACTGTTTACGAAGAGTTTAATATGGGACAAGACCGAGATGGAACAAAACAGTATTTTAAAATGCTCGACTTATTGTTCCCAAATCACCCCTATGGACAACAAACCACTATCGGGAAAGCAGAGCACTTGAAAAACCCATCTATGGTAAATATTAATAAATATTGGTCGACATATTACGTGCCTAATAATATGGCTATATGCTTAACGGGTGATTTTGAACCAGAAAAAACCATTAAATTAATTGACAAATACTTTGGAAAATTTGACAGCAAGGCAGTTGAACCAGTTACTCATCCTAAAGAAAGCCCAATTACTGAGATTAAAGAAGGCGAAATTTTTGGACCAGAAGAAGAAAGTCTGATGATGGCATTTCGCTTTGATGGTGTAAATACAAACGACGAATTAATGGTTTCTTTAATTGATTATATGTTAGCCAACTCAAATGCCGGATTAATAGACTTAAATCTTAACCAACAGCAAAAGGTATTACAAGCTGGCTGCAATCCAAATTTCATGAAAGATTACGGCTTTCATTCTTTTAACGGAACACCACGCGAAGGACAAACTCTTGAAGAGGTTCGTGACCTATTGCTAGGTGAGATTGAAAAAATTAAAACTGGCGAATTTGAAGATTGGTTAATTGAAGCATCTATAAACAACATGAAGCTTGCCGAAGTTAAAGCACAAGAAAGCATTTGGAGTGCTCATAAGTTTGCCATGAGCTTTGCCAATGAGGTTCCTTGGGAAAACATGTTGAGCTTTTACGACAAAATGGAGACAGTAACACGCGAACAAGTAATGCTCTTTGCAAAAGAAAGATATGCCAATAATTATGTTGTTGTTTACAAACGTCAAGGTGAAGATAAAAACACTGTTAAAGTAGACAAACCAACTATTACTGCCATTGATTTACAACGCGAAAATCAATCGGAATTCTTTAAGCAGTTAACTAGTCAGGAATCGGAACGAATTAGCCCAGTATTTTTAGATTATACAAATACCATAACTGAGAAAGAAATTGCTCCAGGTGTAAAATTCAGTTACATAAAAAACCCAACCAATAAATTATTCAAGCTAATTTACATTGTTGATATGGGTAAAGACCATGACAAAAAACTAGCCCTTGCTGTTGATTATTTGCCGTTTTTAGGTACCGATAAATTTACACCGGCAGAACTACAACAAGAATTCTTTAAATACGGCTTAACCTTAGGTGTAAACACAAACAACGAACGTTCCTATGTTTATATTAATGGCTTAGAAGAAAACGTAGACAAGGCTGTTGAATTACTTGAGCATATGTTAGCAAATGTTGTAGCCGATCAGGAGTCGTATACTAAATATGTGGAAGGGATTGTTAAAAAGCGTGCTAACAAAAAACTAGATAAAAGTGAAATTTTATTTGGTGCTTTACTTAACTACGGTATTCATGGGGAGAATTCAGGCTATAGAGACATGCTTTCAACCAAAGAAATGAATGCAATAAGCCCTGAAGAGCTTACTGAAATTATAAAAGGCATAACTAAAAAAGAACATCAGGTATTTTATTATGGCCAAAATACAGCCGATGAAGCTTTAGCTTTATTAAAAGAAAAGCACGCATTACCAGAGAAAGTCGAAAAGATTAATGCCCCAACAAAATATCCTGAAGTGACAATTGATAAGCCTATAGTATATTTTGTGGACTACGACATGGTGCAAACTCAAATGCTTATACTATCGAAAGACGAGAAATTAAATAACGATTTATACCCAAATGGTCGTTTATTTAATGAATTTTATGGAGCCGGACTTTCATCTGTAGTTTTTCAAGAAATACGCGAAGCCCGAGCATTAGCCTATTCAGTATTCTCATTTTACACTGTTCCAGATAGTCCTGAGAAGTCGCACTATAACTATTCGTATGTTGCTACACAACCCGATAAGCTAAAAATTGCTAGCGACGCAATGACAGACTTGCTTACAAATATGCCAGAAGCAAGTAAGCAGTTTGAATTATCAAAGGAATCGATAATGAAAAACATTGAAACCGAGCGTATTATTAAAGATAGAATATTCTGGAATTATGTTAGAACACAAGATAAAGGTCTAGATTACGATAACAGAAAAGATGTTTATGAATACATGAAAACCGCTGATATGAACAGTTTCAAAACATTTTTTGACCAGCACATAAGCAATAAAGAATATGTTTATTTAGTAATTGGAAATAAAGAGATGATAGATTTTAATGTTCTTAAAGATTTAGGAACCATTAATGAATTAACTCTTGAACAAGTTTTTAATTACTAAAAATTATAAAGAAAAAACAAAAGCTCTCATGTATTAAATTGGGGGCTTTTTTATTTTTGAAAAATGAAAAACAAAAAATCAATACAAATAAACATAGCTGGTAGAGTACAAAATGTAGGATTCCGCTACCATACACAAGAAAAAGCCAAGCAATTAGGTATAAACGGTTTTGTTCAAAACCAAGCTAATGGCAATGTCTATATTGAGGCTGAAGCAGCTGAAAATATATTAACCCAATTTGCAACTTGGTGCAAAAAAGGTCCAGACTGGGCAAAAGTTACTGACATAAGAATAACAGAACAGCCATTGTGCGGCTTCGCAAGTTTTGAGATTAGAAAATCATTATAACAATATAATTCCTATAACATCGTCAATAATTATAAATAAAAAATACGTAATTTAGTTAGCGATGAAAAAGAAGTTTTTTATACTAATATATATGGTCATATTGACCATTACAACGTTTAGCCAAAATACAGATAGCTCCATTTACTTTACAGATTACAGTCATTATTTAACACTTAACACCTATGGCATTCAGAAAAGTGGGAACTTTAGCTTATCAGATGAAAACTCTAAAAAACGACTAACTTATGTACCGAATCACAATTTAAGCTTTGGATTATCGGGTCAATATAAATGGATAGGTATTGGGTTTGCAAAAAACTTTTTCCCTAATAACAACATCGATAAATATGGTGAAAGCACCTCCTTTAACCTTGGTGTTACTTTAACTCCAGAAAAATGGCTAATCAATTTTCTCCTTTCTGTAAACCAAGGGCTTTATCTTAAAAACACCCCAGATATAATAAAAAATTGGGATGGTGAAAAATACCATTATATGGATAGCTTAACTGTAGTATCGTTAAACTTTAGTTTACTGCGTGCATTAAATAATAACTTTTCATATAAGGCAGCCTACAACTTTAACCAAATACAAAATAAAAGTGCTGGGTCAACACTTTTGGGTGGTTTTATTTCAAGCTATGGCTTAGAAACCGATGAAAGCATTGTGCCTGCCGAAGTACGTGATAATTTTGCCACAGCCGATAGTATTAGGTCTATAGGGCTATTGTCGTTAGGTATTTCAGCTGGCTATACTTACACTTTTGTAATTAAAAAGAAATTCTTTTTAAACCTATATTTGGTTTCTCACATAGGAGCACAAACTGTTGGTGTATATGGAATTAACGAAATAGATTTAAACCCAACAAGTAAACTTCACTTAACAACTGGTTATCAAGTGAAAATATCGGCAGGTTACAATAGTTACAAATGGCTTGCCGGGCTAAGGTTTACTGCCAATTCATATAATGTGCAAGGCGTATCGGATGCCGATGCCGGATATAATGCCAATACTTTTAAATTCTATTTAGGGAGGCGGTTTGGCAGTAAAAAAAACCCTTTGAGACAAACAAGTTTGGATTGAAAGAGATTGAAGAAGATTGAAATAGATTGAGGGTGGTTTGATATTACTTGAATTACCCACCCAACAGCTTTACAGCTATTCCTTTCTAGCCTTAACCTCATCAAGATCGTGACTTAATATCTCCCAATTATGCATTTCTTTTTCTAAGTTCTTTTTTAGCTTTTCATATTTTTCAAATATGGTATCATCAATATTCTCAGGCTTGGCCAACAATGCATCCATTTGTTCTACACTAGTTTCCAATTGCATTATTCGCTCTTCGCTTTCATCCACCATTCGTTGCGCTTTACGAATTTTCTTATCCAGCTCTTTTCGCTCCTCATATTTTAGTTTGCTATTGCTTTGAACTGTGGGTTTAGAATTAGCCTTCTGTCGCTTTAATTCGTTAAGCTGGTTTAAATTTTCTAGTTTCTTCTTTTGTAAAAACTCAGTAATACCACCCAAATGCTGACGCATTTTTTTATCTCTAAAATCGTAAACCGTACCAACAATGCCGTCTAAGAAATCACGGTCGTGCGATACTAATATTACCGTTCCATCGTAGTTTATTATAGCTTGCTTTAAAATATCTT
This sequence comes from Salinivirgaceae bacterium, assembly GCA_030620515.1. Classification (GTDB taxonomy): domain Bacteria; phylum Bacteroidota; class Bacteroidia; order Bacteroidales; family SZUA-534; genus JAUXEM01. The sequence continues at coordinate 26,637 of JAUXEM010000011.1, read as the reverse complement.
TAGAGCGCATATCTAAGTGATTGGTAGGCTCATCTAGCACCAATAAATTAACAGGTTCTAACAGCAACTTTGCTAAAGACAAACGCGCACGTTCACCTCCTGATAAAACACTTACTTTTTTCTCAATATCCTCGCCTCTAAATAAGAACGAAGCTAATATATCGCGAACTTTTGTCCGCATAGCACCCGTTGCTACATCGTCTATGGTTTTAAAAACAGTATCCTTATCATTAAGCATTTCGCTTTGGTTCTGCGCATAGTAACCAATTTTTATATTGGGCCCTACTTTTAAATTCCCCTTATAATCGTGCTGCCCAATAATTACTTTCGAGAAAGTAGTTTTACCTTCACCATTCTTTCCTACAAATGCTATTTTCTCGCCTTTTTCTAAAATGAAATCTAGTTTATCAAGAACTAAATGGTCGCCAAAAGCCTTGGAAAGTTCTTTTGTTTCAACCACAATTTGACCTGAATGTGGTGCCTGCGGAAAACGAAAATGAATGGATGATTTATCCATTTCATCAATCTCGACTCTTTGCATTCGCTCCAACATTTTTATACGACTTTGCACCTGAACTGCTTTTGTTGCCTGATATCGAAAACGTTCAACAAACTGCTCTATTTCCTCAATCTTTTTTCGTTGATTCTCGTAGGTTGCTTTTTGCTGCTCTAGTGTTTCCTTTCGTAGCTCCACATATTTAGAATAGGCTACTTTATAATCATATATTTTCCCCATTGATATTTCAACGGTTCGCGTAGTCAAATTATCTAAAAAAGCTTTATCGTGCGAAACAACCACAACTGCACCTTCATACACTTTTAACATATCTTCGAACCACTGTACCGATTCAATATCAAGGTGGTTGGTAGGTTCATCTAGTAATAAAACATCTGGTTTTTGAAGCAGTACTTTCGCCAATTCAATACGCATTCGCCAACCACCACTAAACTCGCCTGTTGGGCGTTTAAAATCTGCACGTAAAAAACCCAGACCTAAAAGTGTACTTTCAATATCAGCTTCAACGCTTCCTCCTCCTAAAATTGCGTGCCTATCGCTCTTCTCTGCCACTTGATTTATTAGCTCCATATAATCTTGCGAATCGTAATCCACCCGATTAGCAATATCCTCATTCAGTTTGGTCATCTGCTTTTCCAAAGCCAGTATCTCTGTAAATGCACTCAGCGTTTCTTTATATACTGTTTTTGTATCCGAAACTGTCATTTGCTGCGGTAAATACCCAATAGTAGTATCTTTAGGGATAGATACTTGTCCTTTTTCATACACTTGCAAGCCACACATTACTTTTAGCAGTGTAGTTTTTCCAGCTCCATTTTTGCCAGCTAAGCCAATGCGATCCCTTGGATTTATTAAAAAGCTTATATCATCGAAAAGAGGAGCTCCTGAGAACTCAACCGTAATTCCATTCAAAGAAATCATATTCTACTTATTTTAAAGCCTCAAAAATATAAAAGATAATGGCTTTATTCTAATCTATTTTGATTCATTTTAGATAGAATTCGCCTATAAAACCCGCATTCTGTGTTGTTAATCAGCAAACACATAAGATGAATTGCGGTTTTAAACAAAGTATTACGATACTAACTCAAAAGATTATCTATCAATTTATCATTCGTTTAATTGAGCGTTCCTACATTGTATTTTAGTCGTCATTTACCTTTTTGCCATTTGCTTTTTGTTTTTTGGTATTTGTTTTTTGCATTTGTTACTTAATATTTTACTATTTTAGAATAAAAAATAAAATAATGCCCAAAAAATTAATCACACATTCAGCCAATTTTGGCACTCTTCCGGTTTTCATGACTGCTGTAAGTACTATTTTAGGAGCCATATTATTCTTGCGCTTTGGTTGGGCAATTGGCAATGTTGGCTTATTGGGTATATTAGGAATTGTTATACTGGGTCATCTTATTACAGTACCTACTGCTTTGGCAGTTGCCGAAATAGCCACTAACCAAAAAGTGCTTGGTGGCGGCGCATACTATATAATATCGCGTTCGTTCGGATTTAACATTGGTGGCGCTATTGGTATAGCTTTATATTTATCGCAAGCCATTAGCGTTGCTTTTTACATTATTGCATTTGGCGAGGCATTTGAACCTTTAATTCAAATAATAGGAGTAAAATATGGAATAACGCTTGAAAAATCGTGGATTACACTTGGCTCAACAATAATAATATCGGCATTAATACTTACACGAGGTGCCAATATGGGCATGAAGTTTCTTTACTTTGTTGTAGCATTGTTACTTACCTCGTTGGCAATGTTTTTTATTGGCGAACCTGCAGGAGGTTTTCAAAAAATAGATTACTACTCGCATATTGAAAATCCGGCAGAATTCTTTTATGTCTTTACCATTATATTTCCAGCTTTTACAGGCATAGCAGCTGGATTAGGGTTATCTGGCGATTTAAAAAATCCACAAAAATCGATTCCTTATGGTACTATTACAGCTACGGTAGTAGGATTAATAATTTACATATTTGCTGCTTTTAAATTCTCAGCATCAGCCTTGCCAAGCGATTTAAATGCCGATCAACTAATTATGAGTAAAATTGCAACATGGGGCCCAATAATACCAATTGGTTTAGCGGCTGCATGTTTATCGTCGGCATTGGGTTCTATTATGGTTGCGCCACGCACTATACAAGCCATTGGCATGGATCACATATTACCAAACCGCAGGCTTAATAACTGGCTAGCAAAAGGAAAGGCAAAAGACAACGAACCTATAAACGCATCTATTATTACAATAGCTATTGCTTTTGGCTTCGTATTTATTGGAGATATTAATGTTGTTGCTCAAATAATATCTATGTTTTTTATGATTACCTACGGTGCAATTTGTCTTATATCATTTTTAGAACACTTTGCTGCCGACCCTGCTTACCGACCTACATTTAAATCGCGTTGGTACATATCTGCAATTGGTGCAGCACTTTCGTTTTGGGTAATGTTTAAAATGAACACGCCTTATGCCTTTGTATCTATACTAATAATGAGCTTACTATACATTATAATAAGCCGTACAAGTGCCGATAAAAAAGGACTTGCTAAACTTTTAAGAGGAGTGGTTTTTCAATTAAGCCGACAGCTTCAAATATTTGCTCAACGCGCCAATAAAGAAGACAGAGAAGTTAGTTGGCGACCTTTTGCAATTTGCATATCGCCCGATACTTTTAAACGACGATCGGCATTTGATATACTAAGATGGGTTTCCTACAAATATGGATTTGGAACATACATTCATTTTATAAAAGGCTTTTTAAACGAGGAAACCAACAAAGAGTCAAAAGAGGTTAGAAGTCGTTTAATAAATTTAGCCTCGGGTAGTAAAAACAAAGTTTATCTCGATACAATTATTAGCCCTTCGTACACCTCAGCCATTGCACAGGTTATTCAATTAACAAATATTTCGGGCAAAGTAAACAATATGGTTTTGTTTGAATTTAGTAGAACTGAGCCTGATTCTATTAATGAGGTACTTAAAAACTTCCAACTTTTAGAATCTACTGATTTTGATGTATGCGTACTTAATACATCGTACAAAAGTTTTGGATACAAGAAAGAAATTCATGTGTGGATTAGTTACGAAGATTTTGAGAACTCGAATCTTATGATTCTATTAGCTTATATAATGCTTGGGCATCCGGATTGGAAACGAGGCTTTATTAAAATATTTGCAACTTACCCAGAGCAAGAGCTACAAACACAAAAAGAAAAACTGTTGGAGTTAATTAAATCGGGACGTTTACCAATTTCGCCATCTAACATTAATTTAATACCTATAAACCCCAATGCAAGTAAAAAGAATACTATTGAAAAATACTCAATAGATGCAGACTTGACTATTGTTGGATTCAATTATCACGAATCGGACAATCTTAACTCTGAAGATTTATTTAATGGTTATGGCGATGTAGGAAATATTCTATTTGTAAGCGCATCAAAAGCTAAAGAGATAAAATAACTCAAGTAATCAAATATATAAACTAAAAACACAAAACGAATAAAATTAATGCAACTTTGATACTTTGGTTAAGCATCAAGAGATTGCCCTGCAAAGGACAATCCCTTTCTTAATTCTATATTCTGCATTCATAATTTTATCTTCTAAAATTACACCTCCAAGTTGGTATATTCTGAAGTTATTTTAAAATCATACTTTGGGTATTCATAAATAGACATACGTGGTTCAGTTTCTCCAATAGAGTATCCATAAATATCAACATAATCTGAAGTATTTTCTCCAATTCGTTCAATTTGACGCATATATTGACGAACTGTTTTAGACTCAACTACAATAAAATTGCCCATTTTTTCAATAATAGGACTATGGTTTCTATGTGTATCGTGCTCAAATTCAAGAATACGATGCCCAAAACGAGTAATACCTATGGTTCTAAATGTTAAGCTTTTGCCCACTCCAGGAATATTCATTACATTCCTGTCTGTAGCTAAAAATGGTAAATCTTTTTTGTCTCTAAGCCTATCTATTTTTGCCTTAATATTTTCAGCATCCGAAGACAAATCCTTTATATCTTTATAAATTGAAGAAGGGATGGTACCAATTCTTTTCTCTTCTACGGCTTCTTGAACAGCACGTGCGTTAACTGTAAAGTTATGACTATTCTCTTTAAATCCTTTTATTGAGAAGGTGTAATACGAAACAACACCACAATCATTCAGCACTTTACGTAACTTATTTGCATGACCACGAACTGAAGCCGCAGCGGTAAATACCATTTGATTGGTAATTATCCAACCTGCACTAATAAGTTGTTTAATTCCTTCAATAGCCTCAGGAGTAACCTCCATTGAGCTAATAAAATGCGTTTGAACTACAAATTGTTTAAATCCAATTTTAGCAGCTTTCGCTTTAAAATCAGCTAATACTTTAATTAACTCAGGTGTTATACGATGCGGCAAATATACAGGTAAGCGAGTTCCTAGGCGTAAACGAACCATTTCGGCAAGTTTTTTTCCTTCTGGTAATGCTTTATTGTTTTCAATTTTACGAACTGCCATATCATAAACCGCATCCAGAATTTTCTTAAGCGATTTATCCGAGCTCATAAAAGCATCGCCACCTGTAATAAGGATATCACGTAGTTGAGAATCTTTCTCGTAATACTCCATTAGTTCTTCAAGTCGGGCATCCCAACTATTATCAGGTTTTAAATTCTCAGTATTAAAGTTTAAGTGACCACTTTGAAAATCATACATTCTCTGACATGAAACACAAAGCCCACCGCAAGCCCTACCCATTGTATCTGGTATTAAAATGGCAACTTCTGGATATCGGCGATGAATATTATATTGTGAAGGTAAAATCCAACCAGCTGCATTAGGCTTACCTGGTTCTACAATATCTTCTTTTTCCCATGCTACAATTTTACCAAAATGCTCAATTAGTTGCTTACTATAAAAAACATAATCGCGAATAATTTGATCGGAACCCGGACCAATTTCATATTCCCTGGTGTTTAATAGCGATAAGTAATAAGGATTCACGAAAAATGGAATTCCAACTTCTCTTGCTTGATTAAAAATACTAATAGTTTCAGGTGTAATTGAATTACCAAGCATCTCGTTCAAGGTTTCCGGATCACGAATGGCAAATTTAATATGAAATTGCCAATCATTCCACCACTTTTCTACGAGTGTTGTTTTTTCTTTATCTGAAATGTCTTTAAGGAATTTATACTTAGGACTCTTCCATTCGCCACTTTCAATCTTTTTAATAATTACTTTAATTATACGGCGTTTATTCTTTTGTCTAATTTTATATACTTCTACATCTGATCCAACCAAATGCCTATCCATCCAACCTAGAACTTGCTCTTTGCTAGGCAATGAATGTTGCTGAGTACCATTAAATTGCCTAAACAGCTCTTGCATATCAGTAAAAAAATCGAATTTTGCTCCTCCAATTCCTTTTGTTGCGGCTAACCATAAAATTCTAAATGGCTGAATTACTGTAACTCGATTAAGTAAGTTGGCGTCTTCAACTTTTTTACCAGCATTCTTTACATAATCAAGTATTCTTATTCCAGCAATTTCAGACCATGTTAAATTTAGTAAAGCATCTTTACCCGATATTTTATATTCAAAATAACGCATTGCATTTGAATTACCCCCCAAAATATTGCGAACCCACTCATCAATTCTAGCATGAACCTCTTTAATGCCTTTGGAAGTTTTCAAAATATTCTTTAATTCAGGGTTTTCATCTAAAATTGATAACATCATTTTATATGAACGGATACTTATCTTATTTTGATCCATCTCGGTGTAATACAAATCCATCATACGCAAATCTTTTAATATTATTATATTTTTAATGGGATGCAAAGTTACTGAATCTAGAGAGATTAATATTTTCTCAATTTAACATGGTCAGAATTACCAAAAGCGAAGTTATACAGATATGTCTATAATACTACCCCATTATTCAATTCGCAAAAATACTAAAAGCAATGCTAAATATCAACCAGTTAAAATTATCATATTGTAAGCAAATGCGTTATTTTGGTAACATTAATTAAATTAAAAGCCTAATTGTCCTTATTTATTGTTAATAATAGCAATGTACTAATAATTAAAAAAATACTTGGCCAGTATGCTTAGTTTACCAATTCGTTCCTATTAGTGTCTAATTTCAAGAAAATAAATAATAGGAAGGTAAAACCCCAAAGTGATGAGCCTCCATAACTAAAAAATGGCAAAGGAATACCAATTACAGGAGCTAATCCAATGGTCATTCCAACATTAATTGCAACATGGAAAAATATTATACACGTAACAGCATATCCAAATACCCTACTATATACTGATTTTTGTCTTTCGGCCAAGAAAACCAGCCGTATCATTAATAGCAAGAAAAGTAGTAATACAACGGAAGTTCCAACAAAGCCCCACTCCTCGCCAACAGTGCAAAATATAAAATCGGTGCTTTGTTCGGGTACAAATTTGAACTTTGTTTGCGTTCCTTGCAAATATCCCTTTCCGTAAGCTCCACCAGAACCTATGGCAATTTTTGATTGGTTCACATTGTACCCTGCACCATATGGATCTGATTCTATTCCGAGCAAATGGTTAATTCGTCGCTGCTGATGATCATCAAGCACATTATTAAATACATAATCGACAGAATATGTAAACATTAAAGAGGCAAATAAAATGGTAATAAGCAAATATGATTCTTTTAATTTATGCTTATATATTTTTGTTAAATACCATAAAACCGACAATGCAAGCGATACAAGTAATGGATATGTTAGTGATAGCTCAGGAAATAATCTTACGGAAATTTGCCATGCTATTACATTTAAAACTACAATAACAATGGCTGCATTAAAAGTCCATTTTAACTCCCTCCTTAGCAGATAGAAAGATAATAATCCAAAAAACTCGAGTACTATTATAACAACAGGTATCTCATAGAGCAACGATAAAATAAAAAGAGTTACTGCCAAGAATCCTACTAAAAGATATACAGATGGCATTCCTTCACGAAAAAACACTAGAAAAAAGATGATAAATACCAGTGCAGAACCAGTATCGTTTTGCATTAGAATTAAAACCGCAGGTAAAAAAGTAATAAGACAGAACCCCAAAAAGAATTTAATTTTTTCTGGCTTAAAATTATACTGACTTAAATATTTTGCAAGAGCTAAAGATGTTGCAAATTTTGCAAATTCGGCCGGTTGTATACGAATTGCACCAATAACAAACCATGATTTTGCACCATTTACACGTACGCCGAATATTAAAACTGCTAATAACAGAAGTATTACAACGCTATAAATAGGGAATGAAAAGGCGGAATAAAACTTACTATCTAATATGAGTGTTATTAAAATAATTACAAAAGAAGCTCCAATCCAAATTAATTGCCTACCGTACCGTGAGGCAAAGCTAAACACTTCATGTTGATCTTCGTTGTAAACTGCTGAGTAAATATTAAACCACCCTAAAGCAACTAGTAGAAAATATATTCCAATAGTCGGCCAGTCAATATCAGACCAAATATTATTATTTTTTAATGACATGTATTAGGTCTCCTTTTAAAACATGATTTTCTAAATATTTACGCGTAATAGTATCTGATAAATGTTTTTCAATTAACAAACTTGCTATAGGTGCAGCCCATGTTGCACCATATCCACCATTTTCAACATATACAGCTATTGCAATTTTAGGAGTATTTTTAGGAGCAAAAGCAATAAATATAGAATGATCCTTTCCTGGATTTTGTGCTGTGCCAGTTTTTCCACAAATATCTAAACCCTTTACTGCTGCATTTCTTGCTGTTCCTCCATCTAATCCGTTAACTGCCAAATACATTCCTTCAATTACCGGATTAAAATGCACACTATCAATATCTGAATATCTTTTTACAGTAAGAGGCATTTTTAAATCATTAAATGCCTGTGGTAATTCTTTAATAATATGTGGCGTAAAATAATATCCTTTATTGCAAATGGTAGCAGCCATATTAGCCATTTGCACTGGTGTCATAAGCAATTCACCTTGCCCTATTGCCATTGATACAATATTTAATGATTTTATACGCCCCTCACCATATATTCTATTATAGCGATTAATCGTTGGTATATATCCTTGCTTTTCATTTGGCAAATCAACACCTAAACGTTTTCCAAAACCAAATGACAAAACGTGTTTTCGCCATGTTTCAAAACCATTCTCAAAAGATCCATATTTAGGATGATCTAGCAGATTCCTAAATAAATGAGCATAATAAGAATTACATGAATTCTGTATAGATTTAATCAAATCTAGATTTGATTTATGGGGATGGCAACCCATACGGAACCTACCTGACACATATCCATGCACACAAGGAAAGCGTGTCCAGGTATGTACAATTTCCTCCTGCAATCCAATTAATGCATTTACGGTTTTAAAGGTTGATCCAGGCGGATATCTTGCCATTAAGGGCCTATCGAAAAGTGGCTTCAGGGTATCTTTCTGTAATTCTAAATAGTTTTTAGATCGCACGCGCCCCACAAGTAGCTCTGGATTATATGAAGGACTTGAAACTAGTGCTAATATTTCACCTGTTGATGGTTCAATAGCAACAATACTACCAATTTTATTTTGCATTAAGTTCTCTGCATAAATCTGCAACTCAGCATCTATTGTGAGTGTAATATTTCCTCCATGAATTGCAGCTGTATCATACTTGCCGTTTTTATACCTGCCCTTAATCCGATTGTGTACATCAACCATGAATATTTCTACCCCTTTTTTACCTCGCAGAACCTTTTCATATGATTTTTCTACACCTTTGGCCCCAATATAGTCACCAAGCTTATAGTAGCCTTTTTCTTTAGTAATTTTACCATCCACCTCACTAACATAACCTAAAACATTTGCAGCAATTTTCTGAGGATACCTTCTTAATGTTCTTGTTTGCGTAAAGAAGCCCTTATACATGTATAGTTTTTCCTGCAAAGGAGCATAAGTTCTTGCCGAAATAAGCTTCTCAAATATAGAGGGTTTATAATAAGAATAAGCCTTAGCTTTACTTAACCTTTGTATTACTTGTTCTTTTGTAAGATTAAGCATCTCACACATCTCTAGAGTGTCAAATTCACTTAATTGATTTGGAATAATCATTAAATCGTAAGCCGCCTCATTATATACTAATAGCTTTTGATTACGATCAAATACTAAACCGCGTGCAGGATACTTTGAGACATGTCGCAATACATTATTAGATGCTAAAAGTTTTGAAGATTGATCAATAACCTGCAAATAAAACAGTCGGCTAATAAATATCAGCACAACAAGGCTGAATATACCCACTATTACATATTTACGGTTAATATACTGATTCATTTACTTTCGGAACATTACAAATTGACTAATGATAATTAAAAATACAGTAAAGATTGTACTTAGGGCAGTTCGCCATAGAATTAAATGTAAATTATCGAACTTAAATACTTCAATTACAAATAAAAATAAGTGATGCGAAAAAACCAATAATAAAGAATATTTTAAAAACCAAACTACACCATAAAAAGAAACACGAGGATAGGTTCCCGTTTCAAATCCATCACGAGGCGAAATTGCACGCAAAACAAATGGTCGTAAAAAAGCCATAAAAACAGATGCCGAAGCATGAATCCCTAGTGTATCGCAAAACATATCTACTGATAAACCAAGAATAAACGATAGCACTAATACCAACCATTTAGGAGTTTCAAATGGCAAAAGCAAAATAAATAAAACATACATGTATGGATTAATATATCCGCTAAATTGAATATTATTTAAAACCATCACCTGTAGTAAAACTAAAAAAACAAAACGAAATATATTGCGCGGTAGTACTTTAATCATTTAAAGAACTCCTTTCCAGAGCAATTTGCTCATCTTTAAGTAGATTTTTGACAACAAACACATTTGTTAATTTCTTAAAGTCTTCAGTAAACTTTACTTGGACATAAAGAAATTCCCCTCCATCTCTTTGTTGTACTTTATTAACTATTCCTAACAATTCTCCTTTGGGGAATACTGCTGAATAGCCACTAGTTATAATTGTATCGCCTTTTTGTAATGAAATATGGTTAGGTAAATCATAAAGAGTGGTATATTGGTAACTACCTCCCTCCCATTGAAGGGTGCCAAAATAATTATTCTTTTTTACCATGGCACTAATTTTCAAATTTTGGTTCAAAATGCTTATTACTGATGCATAATTTTCAGATACATCTTTAACAATCCCAACAACCCCATATTGGGAAACCACAGCCATACCTTTACTAACCCCGTGTTTTAATCCTCTATTAAGGGTCAGGTAATTATTTTGTTTATTAACTGAATTGTTAATTACATTCGCTTCTACGTGCTCAAATTGCTGGATATAAATTGAGTCATATAGTTCAGAAAGAGTTACATTATTGCTTTTATAAGCCTTTTTATTCTGATTATGATAACTAACTAATTTATTAACAAGCTCGTCGTTCTTTGCTTTTAATTCAAAATACTGCGTAACTCCATACAAAGAATTATAAACATTTCCTGAAACATTATTTGAAGAATTAATAAACGAGGAGTGCTGATAATTATTATACTGTATTACTAAAAAAACAGAAAGGCACTCTAAAAGGATAAATAATATAAAATAATGGTATTTATAAATAAAGTCTATTAAACTTCTCATATTAGAATTATTCTTTTAGAATGCCATGTATAATTATTTGATTAAGAACGAAAACTTGTCTGAGTTCTTTAACGCAATACCAGTTCCCCGTGCAACTGCGTGTAAAGGATCCTCAGCTACATGAAATGGAATTCTTGTTTTCTCTTGCAATCTTCTGGCAAGTCCTCTAAGCAATGCACCACCTCCGGCTAAAAAGATTCCTTTTTCATATATATCGGTGTATAACTCAGGTGGCGTATGTTCAAGTGTAACTAATATTGCTGCCTCAATTTTACTAATAGAACGATCTAAGCAATGTGCAATTTCTTGGTAAGATACAGGAATATCCATGGGAAGTGCTGTCATTTGATGAGGTCCTCTAACGATATAATCTGCCGGTGGATCCTCTAAATCAGGCAATGCCGAACCAACATTTATTTTAATATCTTCGGCAGTTCTTTCCCCAATTTTAATGTTATGTTGATGACGCATGTATTCACGGATATCAGCAGTTAAATCATCGCCAGCAATACGTATAGACTGATTTGAAACAATACCACCCAATGAAATTACTGCAATTTCAGTAGTACCACCACCTATATCAACAACCATGCTTCCTTCAGGGGCTTCAACGTCAACTCCCATTCCAATAGCTGCTGCCATTGGCTCCCAAATCATTAACACCTCGCGTCCTCCTGCATGCTCCGATGAATCACGAACCGCTCTAATTTCAACCTCGGTAGAACCAGATGGAATACAAATTACTATTTTAAGAGCTGGGCTAAAAAGCTGTGTTTTATTGTTATTAATCATTTTAATCATACCTCGAATCATCTTCTCAGCAGCATCAAAATCAGCAATTACTCCGTCGCGTAATGGACGAATAGTTCTTATATTTTCGTGTGTTTTACCATGCATTTGACGAGCTCTTTCGCCTATTGCAATAAGTTTTTGAGTACTTGCATCAACAGCCACAATCGAAGGCTCATCAACAACAATTTTATCATTATGAATAATAATTGTATTTGCTGTTCCTAGGTCAATTGCAATTTCTTGCGTTAAAAATGAAAAAAGTCCCATGTATCTAATAATGTTATACTTGTATATTAATGTTTAAAATGTCTTTTGCCAGTAAATACCATAGCAATACCAAACTCATCACAAGCAGATATTACATCTTCGTCTCTTATACTTCCACCTGGCTCAACAATATATTTTATTCCGTATTCATTGGCTACCTCAACACTATCCTTAAATGGGAAAAATGCGTCTGAAATAAGTACAGCTTCCTGAATATTCAAATTATTTTTTTGCTCAAATCGAGGAATTGTTAACCAACGTAAACTATCCAGTCTGTTAGGCTGACCCATTCCAGCTCCCGTTAACCAATAAGAACCATCTGTATTTTGCGAAACTAAAGCAATGGCATTACTCTTTAAATGCTTGCATGCTTGTGTTCCAAATTTTGCAAGATCTAATTGTTTATCGCTAAACGATTTTTTAGTAACCGCCTTGTACTCAAGGTCCATACCCTCGTCTTCATCCTGCACAAGTATTGCACCATTAACCGAACGATATAATTTTTCACCAGTAATTTCTGGCTTAACAGGCGTTTCCAAGACTCGCAAATTCTTTTTCCTCGCGAGTATTTGTTTTGCTTCATCTGTAAATGATGGAGCTATAATTATTTCGATAAATTTATCGGTAAACCAATCTGCTATTTCAGCTGTAATTTCAGCAGTGAAACCTATTATACCACCAAAAGCAGATATTGGATCGCCAGCCCATGCAAGCTCTAATGATTTTTTAACATCATTAGAAACAGCTAATCCACAAGGATTAAGATGCTTAACAACTGATACTGCAACTTTATTATCGATTCCTGAAACTGCATGATATGCATCGCTGCACGATTTCCAAGCAGCATCGGCATCTAACATATTGTTATATGATAATACTTTACCTTGCAAAACCTTAGCGTTAGCAAGTGTATTAGTTAATTGTGAATTGTTTATTTTATAAATTGTGGCTTCCTGTTGTGGATTTTCACCATACCTTAACACGCTACCGTTTGATAATTCGATCTTTTCTTCAACAAGATTTTCGTCTGCTGCAAAATAATTAAAAATAGCCGTATCGTAATGCGACGAAATATTAAATGCATCTTTAGCAAATTTACTACGTTGTTTAAGTGTTGTCTCTCCATTTTGCGCAAGCAGCATTTCATAAAATTCATCGTACTGCTGCATTGAACTTACAATAAGCACATCGTTAAAATTTTTAGCAGCACCACGTATAAGAGATATTCCTCCTATATCAATTTTCTCAATAATATCAGATTCAGATGCGTCGCTTTTAACCGTTTCTTCAAAAGGATATAAGTCAACAATTACTAAATCTATTTCATCAATAGCATATTCGTCCAATTGCTTAATATCACTTTCATTATCGCGACGAGCTAAAATGCCACCAAATACTTTTGGATGCAATGTCTTTACTCTTCCTCCTAGAATAGATGGGTATGTAGTTAATTCCTCTACAGCTTTAACAGGAATATTTAATTTTTCGATAAAATCATACGTCCCTCCTGTAGAAATTAGATTAACTCCTAACTCATTCAATTCCTTTACAATTTTATCAAGATTATCTTTATGATAAACTGATATTAAGGCATTTTTAATTCTCTTATTCATTAAATTCCTCTAGCTTGAAAATTCAGCACAAAAATACGGCTAAAATAGTTAAAACATATTAAATTTAGATACTTAACTCCTAAAATATATAACAAAAGGTGAAAAATATAATTTCCTCTTTTGGAAATACCTTTATAAAAGCACCCATCTTATACAAAACCTTGATACATGCAATAAAAAATAGCTCTTTCTCAAGAGCTATTTATCTTATCCTAAAGCACTTATTCGCTCTAATTTCTTCAAATCAATAATTTTTATTTTCCTTCCGCTAATTGATATCACTTCTTCACTTGCAAATGTTGATAATGTTCGAATAGCATTCGATGTTGTCATGTTCGACAAGTTAGCAATATCCTCACGCGATAAATATATTTTTATTGTTGCATCATCATCCTCCAAACCATAAGTATCTTTTAAAAAAAGTAGGGATTCGGCTAAACGACCTCTAATATGCTTTTGAGTTAATGCTACGGTTCTTCTATTAGAAAAACCCAACTCAGTTGCTAACGCTTGAATAATTCCAATAGCAAAATTGCTATTTTCACGAATCAATTTCATTAAGTCGTCTTTGTCAACAATACAAATCACAGTATCTTCCAAGGCCACGGCAGTTGCAATATGGTTTTCAGTGGCAAATAAGCCCCTAAAGCCCATTAAACCGAAAGGCTTTACCATACGAACAATCTGTTCGCGCCTGCCAACACCCTCTCTAAAAACCTTAATCTTACCATCGCTTAACATCAATAAACCTATTGGCTCATCGCCCTCTTTAAAAAGAATATCATTTTTCTTATAATATGCACATGAATGATGCTTTTTTACATACTCAAGCTCTTCGGGTGTCAACAAAGAAAAAATGGCATCTGGACTTGCAAAACATTTTTCGCAATCAATATTTTTTTGAATCATATCACTTCACTATTATGCTGAAAAACATATTAATGGACAAAAATATAAAAACTTAATCACATTATAACTATAAAAACACCATTATTTAATGGCTTATATTAAGCCTTTTCAAGTAAGACTACATTCTCTACATGATGCGTATGTGGAAACATATCTACGGGTTGAACTTTAGCCACTTTGTACCTACTACTAAGCAACTCTATATCACGTGCCTGCGTTGCTGGATTACAGCTCACATATACTATCCGCTGGGGCGAGCATCGTAATATGGTTTCCACAACTGAAGTATGCATTCCTGCGCGTGGTGGATCTGTTATAATTACATCGGGAGTTCCATTATTTTTAATAAACTCATCATTCAATACATCTTTCATATCTCCAGCATAGAATGTTGCATTATTAACCTTGTTCGATTCAGCATTACTGCGAGCATCAACAACTGCATCTTCAACATACTCAACACCAATAACTTTTTCTGCTCTATTAGCAATAAAACAAGCTATTGTTCCTGTTCCGGTATATAAATCGTAAACTAATTCTTTGCCTGTTAATTCGGCAAAATTGCGTACTATTGAATATAATTGATAAGCTTGTTCAGAATTTGTTTGATAAAACGATTTTGGACCAATTTTAAATTTAAGTCCTTCCATCTCTTCATAAATTTCATTGGCTCCATAATAATGGAGTATTTCTTGATCCCCTATTGTATCGTTTGGTTTTTCATTAATCACGTAAAGTAAAGAGCTTAATTCATTTTCAAATTTCACTTTTAAATGTTCAAGTAAACTATTTATTTCTTCAGCTTTATTTGAACCAAAAACTACTATAACCATAACCTCGTTAGTTGAAGTAGTACGAATAATTACATTACGTAAAAAGCCTTCATTTGCACGTTGATTATAAAAACTGTAATTATTATCCTTTGCAAATTCTTTTATTGCCAAGCGTATTTTATTACTAGGTTCTGGTTGTAAATAGCAATGCTTAACATCAATAATTTTATCGAATAACTTGGGTATATGAAAACCTAGCGCATCCATATCTTGAATATCGCTACCCATTTCCTCTTTTGTTAACCAACGCTTACAAGAAAAGGTAAATTCTAATTTATTTCTATAATATTGTGTTTTTTCGCTCCCCAATATTGGTTCAAATTCAGGCAATTCTACTTTCCCAATCCTTGTTAACGCATCTTTAACTTGCTGGTGTTTGTGTTTTAACTGAAGTTCATAAGGCAGAATTTGCCATTTACATCCTCCACAAGTTCCATAATGTTCGCAAAAAGCATCTACCCTATCTTTCGAAAAAACATGTATTTTTTCCACTCGGGCTTCCATATAGCTTTTACGTTTTTTAGTAACTTGCAAGTCAACCACATCACCCGGAATTACATAGGGAACAAAAACGACACAATCGTTATACTTTGCAATTGCCTTACCTTCTGCAGCAACATCCTCAATAAGCACTTTCTCTATAAACGGATTATTCTTCTTTCTTCGTCCCACCTTACTATATTTTTTTTTGCAAAGATGCAAAAGAATTTATCATTATTGAACACAATCGTTCAATTTAGATTAAACCCACTCACATAAAGAATGCAATACAGTTTTAGTAGGCAGTAACCAGTCTGACAGTAATCAGTTCATTTACGAGAACTACCCAAATAAAACAGCCTACATAAAGGTAATTGACCGTTAGACCTGTAAACAACAGAAAGGTGAAATTGTAATTATTTGAATTTTAGATATTTATAAGAAAATACCAATATTTTACACTAGTTTGATTGTCAATACATTATAAAACTTACTGAACTATTGTTAAGGTAAACCTTTAGCATTCAGGGCATAGCCGTCAAGCAGACGAAAGGTTTACGCCCTTACAGTCCTGTTATTAAGACTCTTAGATTACCCTGTGCGCTGCACAGGGTAGATGCTATAAGGCCTTAAGCCTTTTTTTAGACTGAAAGCCTACCTGCAAAAAAATAAATCTATTCATCATAATCATCAGTCTTTGTAATTATTTTTCTTTTTTAAAATATGACATTGTAAATCTAAAGGACGGCAGGCAGGGCTATAAGCAAGCAGCCAAGGGCAATAGCCCTTGGTGAATTCATTGCGCATAACACAAGCCCTGTAAGAGCGTGAACTATAATATTTATTTCTTAGCTTGCCAGCTATGGCATACCGGGCGAACTGTAACAGAAAAATAAACACAGTAAATAAGCGTTACCACAAATCCGCAAATATTAGATATCGATAATATTGCAAATAAGAGCTTTCCACTTATCTTTGCCAAACACATACCACTTAATTAGCTTGCCACATGAATATTAAAAATACTATTTTACCCATAATAATATTTTTAAGTTTTTTTTTACTAAGCCTTACCGGTAAAACAAGTCAAACAGAAGCTTATTTGCCAATAAATAATTCATTGCTAGCCGACAGTCTTCACAATTTATTAACTGGTAATAAAAATGATACATTGGAGTTTGATGCAATTTATTTGTCGATTATAAAAAACAGAAGAAAACTCAAACAAGAATATTTGCCTTTGCTACATATTTATGCAAACAAATGCAGCAAACACGAATACCATAAGGGACAAATAATTGCTTACGATAGAATTGGATTACAGTACAGATTCAATTCTGTTTTTGACTCTTCAATCTATTACCACAATCTCTCATTAAGTATGGCTCTTGAAAAAAAAGACAGCACACAGCTATACTACAATTACAATAATCTAGGTCAGGTGTATCGAATGCAAGATTTAAATGTAATAGCAATAAGGTATTTCCATAAGGCTTTGAAAATAACTGAAGCAACAGGCGAAATAAAAATATCGTCGTTTACAATGAATAGTTTAGGAGCAACTTACGTGGTACAAAAAGAGTTTGACCAAGCTATGTTGTATTTTAATAAATCGGCAGCAATAGCAAAAAAAATTGATGACAAACGAACTCTTGCATATAATTACGGTTCAATGGGCGAGGTGTTTCTTTTAAAAAACCAAAATGATTCGGCTATGCACTATTTTGTTGCATCGAAACAATTATTAGTTAAGTTGGGTAGCAAACGAGGCTTTGCAGTGTCAGATCATTTAATTGGACAAGCTAATTACGCTTTAAACGAAATTGAAGAAGCTGAAAAGTATTTTCGTAAGGCATTAATCATGCATAATAAAAATAAAAACACTAGATACCAAGCCTTATGCAATGCCTATTTAGGGAAAATTAAAACGAAAATAAATCAAGTCGATAGTGCTGAATATTATTTAGAAAAAGCTATTGGTATTGCGCTTGCAATTCACTCATTCGAAAATATTATTTTAATAAACGATGCCTTATTTGAGTTATACAACAAAACGGCTAACTGGCAAAACGCTATTAACGCATTGCAACAAAGTCATTTATACCAAGATAGCATTTTAAACAACAAAAATGCACAACAATTACAATCTTTAGAAATTGAATACGAAACCAATAAAAAAGAACAACAAATAAAACTATTGTCTATTGAAAATAAGAATAAAAATCAGCGTATAAAACTAGGAATCGGATTAATATCTATTCTATTAATAAGTATTGTTTTGGGAATTTATGTTCAAATAATGCGCAAACGTCAAGCATCGCTAACACAAGATAAATTAAAACAGCAGCTTATGCTCTCGCAAATGAACCCACATTTTATTTTTAATGCCCTTGCAAGTATTCAGAGCTATATGTATAAAAATGATGCGAAAAAGGCTGCTGCTTTTATGGGTAATTTTGCATCACTTACACGATCTATACTGAATAATTCAGATGCCGAAAGCATTTCTCTTGAAGAAGAAGTAAGCACAATTCAAAATTATTTAGAATTAGAAAAGATGAGAATGAATTCGACTTTTGAATATATAATTAACATACCCGATGAAATTGACAGTGAATTTATTTTTATACCGCCAATGATGCTACAACCTTTTGTGGAAAATTCAATAAAACATGGTCTAAAAAACATTGACAAAGATGGAATTATTAACCTTGATTTTTCGGAAACTGAAACTCAAATTACCATTACAATTACTGATAATGGGGTTGGAATAAATTCTGCACAAGAAAACAAAGACACCAAGCACAAATCAAAAGCAACAGGGATATTTAAACAAAGAATGAAGATTCTTCAAAAGAAATACAATAGCATTCCTGAACCAATAATTCAAGATTTAAAACATATTGGCAAAACAGGAACAAAAGTAGTGGTTTGCTTGCCAATAATTATGGAGTAATGTACATTTGCCAAACACAAAACTCTAATGCGAGAGAAGCCCGCCTGAATACGGGCAGGCAAATGTTTTAACATAGCTTGCCCACCAGAATGACATAGCTGGGCAGGCACAAGACTTGTCCCGAACTTGCTTTGGGAAGGAAAGATTTAAACAAAGCACTTATCTGCTTTTTTACGAATAAAATAAAGTCTAGAAAATGATTAAAGCTGTTATTATTGACGACGAGTCGGCACTAAGAGATATAAATCGCTCATTACTAAACGATAACTTCCCGAATATTGAAATAGTTGGCGAAGCAGACTCCGTTAACTCTGGCATTGAACTTATTAAAAACTCAAACCCGGACATTGTACTGCTTGACATTGAGATTAAAGGAGGTACAGGCTTTAATATTCTACAGAAAGTAAAATCCTATAATTTTAAGCTTGTATTTATTACTGCATTTAATCATTTCGCAATAAAAGCTATTAAATTTAGTGCTATCGATTATATATTAAAACCTGTAAACGAGTTTGAATTTATAAACGCCATTGAAAATACTTTGCAGAAAATTGAAAGCCATGAAATGGAAAAACAGGTTAGCAATTTTTTTGATCATTACGAAAAGAAAACCCAGTCGAAAAAAATAGTACTTCGCACCAGCGAGGCAATGCATATTATAGATATCTCAGATATTATTTATTGCCAAAGCGACAATAGCTATACTAGCTTCTATTTGTCTGATAGTAAAAAAATTATAGTTTCAAGAACCCTAAAAGAATTCTCTGAACTATTAGAGGATTACGACTTTCTTCGCCCACACCAATCATATTTGGTTAATCTCAACTTTATTAAAAAGGTTGATAAATCAGATGGTGGTTTTATTATTATGAATAATGGAAAAGAAATTCCTGTTTCAACTCGTCGTAAACATGTTCTTATGCAAATTTTAGATAAACTATAACGCTTACTAGAGCACCCTGCTTATTTCCATACATGAAGACTATAACTTAAATCTTAAATATACATTTGTGCATATTATTATAAAAAAATGCACATGAACACAATTATAGTATCAACAAAAAACTCTAATTACTTTGTTCCCCTACAGCAAGTAATGTATTGTCAAATATATTCTAACAAAACTATATTCTATTTAGCAAGTAACGAAGCTATCGAATCTAATAAGAATATTGCTATATACAAATCACAACTCAATACCCCAAAATTCTTTAAAGCAAATAATTATCAGTTAATTAACATGAGCTACGTTGACAAAATAACAACTTTAAAGCAAGTGGCAATTGTTCTTAAAAACCAAATAACAATAAGTGTTGACAGTAGCAAAAAACAAGAGCTATTTCAAATAATTGAAAAGCTATAGCGCTTTCATACTTTATCATTACACTTTCAAATTTACAATACTAAATACAGTACGCATAAATACCTTAGCACATTATTTAACCTAAAATATTTAAAAAATGAAAACAAAATTATTTTTACTATTTGGTGTAATAGCCATGTTTTGGTCATGCGACGAGGATGTTTTAACGTACAAGTTTGACACTACTCTTAAACAAACAACTATTATTGACATTGAAGACAATTCCCTTAAATCAAATGCCTTCCCTTTTGAATCGATTGACACTTTAAATTTAGAGGACAATGAAGATTTGAAAAAGTATATTGATTTACTAAATGAAATTGTTATAAACGAAATTAGTTATAGTTTAAATGGTATTCCTAAAGGTGAAACAATTACTAAACTAAACATAGCAATAGAACAGACTGATTTTAATGTTCAACTATTAAAACTTTCAGAAAATAATACAGAAGCAGTATTGAAAATTAGTGCCGACAAGCTTAAAACTGTTTCTACATCTTTACTTACAAATAAAAAACTAATTATAAAAACTATTGGCGAATCTACCTATGCTCCAATGCAACTATCAGTTGAATTAGATTTTGATTCGTCGATAACAACATCACTATAAGGAAAGCTCTAATAGTTTCCCTTTTGATTTAGCTTTCATACTTCATATCTGTCAGAAGGAAACCATACATCAGTCGATAACCCACATAAGAAAGGAGATAATATGAAACAAACAGCAAAAAAACTGATAAATGTAATAATCTTGGTATTCGGATTAAGCAGTTTGCAAGCACAAGAAGCCATACCCGCCACAGGCGGAGAAGCAACCGGAAGCGAAGGTTCTGCAACTTATACCGTAGGACAAGTGTTTTACACTACCAACACAGGAGCAAATGGCAACAGTATAACACAAGGTGTGCAACAGCCCTTTGAAATTTCAGTAGTAACAGGAATACCCGAAGCCAAAGGTATAAGCCTTAACATTTCGGCATACCCGAACCCTACTACCAATTATTTAACCCTAAAAGTAAATAACTACAATACAGCAAATTTGCAGTATATGATTTTAGACATTAAGGGTAACCTTTTGCAACAAGTTAAAAGTACAGGAAGCGAAACCCGTATAAATATACAGGATTATCCGGCTGCAAACTACTTTGTAAAAGCATTAGATAAGAATCGACAAATTAAAGTATTTAAAATAGTTAAGAATTAAATAGAACCCACAATGTGGCAATTTTTTAAAAACATTAAAATTAAATAGAGATGAAAAGGATTTATACAGTTTTAGTAGCGTTACTACTAACGGCAAGCGTGTTCCTGCCACAGCAGGTAAGTGCACAAGCACCCGAAAAGATAAGTTATCAAGCGGTAATACGTAATGCAAGTAACAATTTGGTAACCGATACAGAAGTAAGCATGCAAATAAGCATACTGCAAGGGTCAGCCACAGGAACATCGGTATATGTAGAAACCCATAAACAAAGCAGCAATGCAAATGGCTTGGTAAGTTTAGGAATAGGTACAGGCACCACAACAGACGATTTTAGCACAATTGATTGGTCGGCTGATATATATTTTATAAAAACGGAAACCGACCCAGCAGGTGGAACAAATTATAACATAACAGGAGTAAGCCAACTATTGAGCGTGCCCTATGCATTGCATGCAAAAACAGCAGAAACAGTTACAGGAACAAAATACCATGTAGGTGATTTTGTACAGGGCGGCATAGTATTTTGGCTCGACAAAACAGGCGAACACGGCTTAGTTTGTGTCAAAGAAGACCAAAATGGAGGAAGTAAAATAAGATGGCACGCAGGTACTAACGGAGCTACACAAGCAAAAGGAAATGGTCCTTATGCAGGCGAATTAAATACATCAATAATTATATCATCACAAGTATCTATTGGAGATGATGGTGATACTTATGCTGCACGTCTTTGTAACGAATTACAAATAACAGAAGGAGGTAAAACTTATGGCGATTGGTATTTACCTTCAAAACAGGAACTGAATTTAATGTACCTAAATAAATCAACAATTGTTGCAACAGCTAAAGCAAACAGTGGTACTGGTTTTGCTGTAAGTGCCTATTGGAGTTCTACCGAATCCAATAATAGCAAAGCATGGTGGATAAGTTTCGCTAATGGCTTTCAGCACGACGGCACCAAGAGCACCATAGCCTCAGTGCGTGCAGTTCGGGCTTTTTAACTATTTATCTATTTAACCGTACAGCACCGAATTTTTTAAGTAAAAGCGTAATATCAACTTTATTTGAATATTACCTAAATTGAGCGATTTAAAACTTTAAATATTACCAATCATGCAGCACAATAAGAAAGTTCAAAAATTATCTACCACCAACAAGGTGGTTTCAAATTTTATGAATTTCTTTTTGTGCCACAGCATAGACAATCTTTTTTAATCCAAATCGCTCCGTTTAGTTATTACCGAATGACGACATAAGGTTACGCAAGTTTACAAAAATAGTAATTTCAAATATTTAAAGCCGAACTCGTCCGCATTGTCGACTGACTAGGCAACCTGAATCACTTAGTCGGGCAGGCACATAAGGATATTATTAAAATTGAAACAAATAACTAATTTTTAAACGAATGAAAACAAAAAACCTCTTTACAATTGCAATCATTTTTCTTTTTGCAGTAATAAGTATAAGTTGCGATAAAGACGATGACATTGAAGTTAAAAAACAAGATGTTAAAATTATTGTTTCAGGTATAGATGCCGAAATAAGCATTATGAAAGGAGCAAGTGTTAATATTAGAGTAGATATTGAAGATGAAACGGTAACAGAAGTAAGAGTGATGGTAGATAATATGGAAAAGGGGAAATCTAATAGCTTCCCATTTAATTTTACTTTTAATACTTCCGATTTATCAGAAGGAAATCACACTTTAAAATTTGTTGCTTTTAATGACGATAAGGAAAATGGCAGCAAGGAAATAACAGTAGAAATTACTGCTCCAATAACAGTAACTGATTTCGATGGGAATGTTTATAAAACTGTTCAGATAGGTTCTCAGATATGGATGGTAGAGAATTTAAAAACTACACATTATAGAAACGGAGATGCTCTTTCAGGCATTACAACTGGCGATGGTTGGGATGCACTAACAGCAGGAGGCTATTGTAACTACGACAATAGTGCAACTAATAGAGATACTTACGGGAATTTATATAATTTTTATGCAGTTGAAGACTCAAGAGAATTGTGTCCTAAAGGATGGCATGTTCCTACTAAAGATGATTTTAAAATATTAATCAAATATCTGGGTGGCGCAGATGTTGCCGGTGGCAAAATGAAAGAAGCAGGCTCGAAGCATTGGACTAGCACATTAACAACATCAGTTAATAAAGGAACTAATGAAAGTGGGTTTACAGCACTTCCAGGTGGCTGCTTAACAGCATCAGGTGATTTTTCGTCAATAGGTTACATGGCATGGTTCTGGACAAGCGAAGGATATAATTCATCGATGAGTGGGAAACGCTATGGGTATAGAAGAACATTAGACCTTCGTTCCAATGAAGTATCCGATGAAAGAGGTAATCACGCTTATATGGGAATGTCGGTTAGATGTATTAAAGACTAAACTTTTAATTTAAAATCCTGATGTATTAATTTCAGGATTTTAAATTTACATGCCAAATTATCTATATCAAAATTACTATTGTAGAGTTAAAGTGTTACATTAGCATAATACACACCCTTGCATAGTAATAATTATGACCAATAAAAAATTCTATTACACGTAGCAATTAGTTTATGGCTTTCATCCTTTATATTGGTAGAGTAAAAATAAACTTACTCCCTTTACCTACTTCGCTTTTAATAAAAATATTACCATTGTGTTTTTCAACAAACTCCTTACAGAGTATTAATCCTAATCCTGTTCCTGTTTCATTATTGGTACCTTTCGACGAATAACTTTCCGTTATCTTAAATAGTTTTTTTTGAATCTCTTTTGTTATTCCCACGCCAGTATCACTAATAATAACTTCAATAATATTTTTACCTTTTTCGTTTTTTGTCTCCCTTGCAAAAATAGTCACCTCTCCACCTTTATTAGTGAATTTTATTGCGTTCGCTAATAAGTTTCTGAAAACTGTTAATATCATATCTTTATCAACATTTGCAAACAAATTATGTGGAATATTATTTTCCAATACTATTTTTTTACTTTCAGCAGCCTGTATTAGCAAATCGATATTTTCTTTTACTAGCAAAAAGAGGTTTTCGTTTTCTAAATTAAACGACAGTTTACCCTGTTGTGTTCTAGACCACAAAAGCAGATTTTCAACCAATTTAAAAGTTTTATCGGCGCTGTTATGCAAAATATTTACAAACTCTTTTTGTTTATCAATTTTAAACTCATCAAAGTTATCAATCAATATTTTTGAAAAAGCTACTATTGAGCCAATTGGGCTACGTAAATCATGAGCTATTATAGAAAAGAACTTATCTTTAGTAGCCACAAGGTCTTTCAATATATCATTTTGCATAACAATTTCTTGCTCAATTCTTTTCCTCTTTGTAATATCTCTGTCAATACCACGGTAACCAAGCAGAATATTATTCGAGTCAAAAAAGGGTACTCCTGTCGATTCTATTATTACACTACTACCATTTTTATGGATATTTACATTTTCAATATCTTCAATAGCTTTATGTTGCTTTGAAATTTCCAAAAATATATCCGAAACCCTACTACCCTCTTCTTTACTCATTAAATCAAAAGGTGTTTTTCCTAATATCTCATCAACAGTATATCCTAAAATAGAAAATACTTTCGGACTCGAATATGTATATTCTTTATCAGCATTAATTTCCCATATCCAGTCGCTAGCAGTTTCAACAATACTTCGGAATTTATCTTCACTATCCTTTAGTTTTTGCTCTATTATTTTTTTGTCACTTACGTCTTCCTTTATTGCAAGAAAGTTTATTATTTTACCCTCATCATCCTTTATAGGTGTTATTGTAACATTCTCCCAAAAATAATCGCCATTTTTCTTTCTATTATGAAATTCTCCTTTCCATGTTTCACCTGCTGTTATAGTTTTCCACAAATTTTCATAATATTCTTTAGCTTGTGTTCTCGCATTTAACACTTTAGGATTTAAACCTATAGCCTCGGTTCTTGAATAACCCGTTAACTGCTCAAACCTTGGGTTAACATATTCAATAAAAGCATTGGTATCGGTAATTACAATTGTATTTGAACTTTGCTCCACTGCGGTTGATAGTAACTTAATTCTTTGCTCGCTCTTTTTTATTTCCGATATATCTAAAATTATACCACGTAGCCCTATGATAATATTGTTTTCAACTATTGGAGATGAATAAATGATGCCTGGAAATGACTCACCTGTCTTTTTTTTAAAAACATACTCATTACCCGACTCTTCACTGCCATCCATAACGCACCTTAAATTATGAAAAATTCTATCAGCGTCTTCGTTAGCAATTACACTTCTAATACTTAATCCCTTTTCTAAATCACTTTGCTCATAACCAGTAAAATTAGAGGCGAATTTATTTAAATATACCAACCTACCTTTTGTATCAACCTCAAAAACAGTTTGTGGTATCGAATTAGTAAAATCTCTAAATTTCGCCTCACTTAAACCTATCTTTTTTTCATCTTCCTCTTTTAAAAAAATCAGCAACACTATAACGCCTATAAAATTCGATATAAATATTGACGAAAAAGCAATTGATTGAATAACATTAGTATCGTACAATGTTTGACTCTCGTATAAAAACAGGGCGCCATATACTCGTATTAAGGCCACTAAAGCAAATGTTAAATATAGTACTCCTACAGTAAGTTTTAGTTTAGTTCTATACTCTTTTTTTACAATAAACTGATAACTTGCTATACTATGCAAAATAAAAATAGATGCCGACATATATGCAATTCTATAAAAATCTTGAACTTTTATTATGCTAATAAAACCTATAACAAGAACTAAAATAACATATAAATAAAATTTTGCTTTATGTTTTAAATTTTTCTCATCACTAGTTGTTATTGCAAGCATCTCAATACCAAAAGCAATTAATATAAATACATTTGCAAGTAAAATTGTAATAACATCGGGAACAAGTCCTCTAATAATTAAAAAAAACCATCCTATTACATAAAAAGCTTTTGATAAAACAAATATTTTTAAAATCTTATTTTTAACAATACT
>JAUXEM010000045.1 GCA_030620515.1 Salinivirgaceae bacterium | reverse complement strand
GGGAACAAATATGAATGGGCAATCAAGTTATCAATGTATGTTATATCATTATTTTGGTGATCCTGCAATGCAAATAAGGACTAAAGCCCCAAAAAATATTTCAGCAACCTTACCTTATTCTGTTTCATGTGATGCAACATCTATTTCCATTTCAGGTTGCAATACTTCAAATGCCATTGCAACTCTTACTATGGACGGAAAATTAATTGCAAAAACCCAACTCTCAAGTGGTTCGGGAACATTAAACTTTATTGCATTGGGCAACAACCCCAATGGGGCTGTTATAACAGTATCTGCAAGTAATTCAATTCCAAAAATACAATCCATCTCCATAACAGGAACATGCAATTACAAACCAGTTGCTGAATTTACTCCTAGTGCCTATACCACTATGAGCGAAGAACTTGTTAAGCTAACTGATGAGTCGAAATACAATCCAAGCAATTGGGAATGGACAATAAGCCCTAACGATGTTAAATACTTAAATGGAACAAATGCCAATTCTCAAAACCCAGAATTAGAATTTAGTAAATCGGGAACATATTCGGTTACATTAAAAGTAACAAACATCAATGGTAGCAATACTATTAACAAATCAGATTATATAACCGCAACTACAGCCACCCCTAAAAGCTTTAAAGCAAGCACTGTACCAGGAAACAGTATTAATCTTTCATGGACAAAACAGTCAGGTAGCCAGAATGTGGTTGTAGTGTATAACCTTGATGGTGTATTTGGTTCTCCTAAAAATGGAACAACTTACACACAAGGCTCTATTATTTCTGAAGGTGATAAAGTAGCATATGTTGGTAACACAAATTCATTTATCCATACGGAGTTAATACAAGGGACACCTTATTACTATAAAATATGGTCAATCAGCCCAAATAATACATATTCGTTACTGGGGGCAAAAGCTGAAGGTATTACAGCAAATAATCTTGCTTTTCCATACGAAGAAGGTTTTGAGAATACAAATGGAACAGCCTTACCAAATGGCTGGGCTAGCGAAAATAACGCTAATGGAAAGTGGTATACTTCGTACCCCAATATTGCAGGAAGAAATAGCCTTGTACACACATTTGATGCTAATGCACCCAATAAAGTTGTTGATGGGTGGGCATTTTCAGCTCCTCTTGAATTAAAAGCTGGTAACGAATACGAAATCCGTATTAAATATACAACAGCCACCGATTATTTAAAAGCAAGCTTAGAATTGAAATTTGGAAAATCACAATCTTCAAATGGAATGACAAGTGATGTCCTTTTTTCGGATATTGATTTTGGATACAAAACACCACAACAAGTGCTTGTTAATATTACTGTGAACGAAACAGGAATATACTATCTTGGGTTTCATGAGGAATATCAAGAGGCTTACAAACTTTCTATTGATGATATCATTGTAAGGAATTTAACCGAAGGCCATCCGGGGTATTGGGATGGAAAAGGTTCTACAGATTGGAGTCTGGCTTCAAATTGGTCTCAAAAAGTAGTGCCTGATGCCAATACTAATGTTACCCTGCCAGAATGGTGTACTTCATATCCCATTATTAATGGAAACGCAACTTGCAAGAATTTATTTATTCAAAATGGATCTGAAACTAAATTAACTGTTAATAATGGAGGTAACCTTAACATTACAGGCGATTTATGGGTTGGAAATGGTATTGCGGGGGAATTTGAAATGAATGGAGGAACTGTTACTACCAATTATTTGTGCACACATTTAAATAGCCTTACCGATATTAACAATGGAACTCTTGTAATTAAAGAAAGTTGGGTAAGAAAACCTGACCGAGGATGGCATTTTATTAGAGGTAATATAGAATTATCCGGTGGGGAAATAGATGTAGCTAAAAGTGTATGTTTTGGAGGTAGACAATTTAATGGTGTAGTTGACGGACCTGTATATATGAGAGTTGGAGAAGATTTTAGGAACGACGACAGGTTATTCAAGGCAACAAGTGGTACATTAGAACTTACAGGTTCAGCAGGTAAAGTATCAAATACCTGTTATGGATCAAATGATGAGTGTTTTTGGATATTTTACAACCTGATTATAAACGGTGAACAAGCAAGAGAGTTTAGATTTAATGCTCCAGGACCTTACAACCTAAAAGTTGTTAATGACCTAACAATTGAATCAGGTGACATGCATGTAGGAGCTTCAAACGTTGCTGCTCTAGATACAATACATATTGGTGGTAATTTCAGGTTAAAAAGCGGAGTTACTTTTGATGCATGGAGAGAAGTTGAGTTTATTGTTTTTGGTGATTTGATAATTGAACCCAATGTAACATTGATTAACCCTGAAAATATCGAAGTAAGGGGAAAAACAATATATCTTGGTGGAAATATTGCTCCAACAGTAGAAATTACATCACCTGCAAACAATATGAATTTCAATGCGAATGACGATATCACAATCAGTGCCACTGCCAGTGATAGTGATGGAACAATTTCAGTTGTAGAATTCTATCAGGGAACAACAAAACTTGGAGAAGATGAAATTTCACCATATACATATAGTTGGAAAAATGTTGCTATAGGAAATTACAAAATAACAGCAAAAGCAACTGATAATGGCGGATCTGAAGTATTGTCAACTGAAATTAATATTATAGTTGAAGAGGATGGTAATAATTCATCATATTGCAATATTGAAGTAGGTTCAACAGGTTATGAACATATTGGTCGTGTACAACTAGGAACTATTGATCAAACATCAGGAAGTTTAGGTTATAGCGACTATACTTCTGTAAGCACAAATCTTTATGCTGGGGTTGCAACAAACCTACTTGTTACAACTAAATCAAGTTATTCAGACGACAAATTAGTTGTTTATATTGATTATAACAAAAACGGTAAATTTACTGATAGTGGCGAAGAAGTACATTATGGGGATGCTGCCAGTGAGAAAACTTACACTATTGGTATAACAGCCCCAACAATTGCTATTGAAGGAACAACAAGAATGAGGATTATAGTATTTGATTCAGGTTATCACGGCAAAGCCCCTTGCGGTTATGTTAAATATGGTGAGGTTGAAGATTATACCCTGAACATTGTATCTGATGGGGGTGCAGATACTGAAGCACCTACAATTCCATCAAATCTTAGCTATTCTAATGTAACAAAAAACAGTGTAGATTTAAGCTGGACAGCATCAACAGATAATACTGCTGTTACCAGTTATGACATATACAATGGCGGTACATTAACTAAAACAGTTAAAGAAACCTCTGCTTCTATATCAGGTTTAACTGCAAATACATCATATACTTTTACTATTAAAGCCAAAGATGCAGCTGAAAACGTATCAGAAGCAAGTAATGCATTAACATTCATTACCGAAAATGAAGGTGGTGAACAAACGTACTGTGAAGCAAAAAGTACAAGTAATGCATACGAATACATAAGTAATGTTAAATTTGGAAACTTAGATAAATCTTCGAATAGCGAAGGTTATCAGGATTTCACATCTGAAACTATTAGTATTGCAGCAGGTACAACTACTGAGTTGTCAATTACATTGGCAAGCAAATATTCTGCCGATGAACTAGTTGTTTATATTGATTATAATAACGATGGTAAATTTACTGGTAGCAATGAAGAGGTTTATTACAATTCCGATGCAGGCGATAATACTACCAATGTAGCTAATATTACTATTCCAAATAGTGCCGTTATAACTAAAACTAGGATGAGAGTAATTCTTTTTGATAGTGGAAACAATACAAAAGCACCTTGTGGTAACTATAGTTATGGCGAAGTAGAAGACTATTCGGTTAATATTACTGCAAAAATTGACCAGTCCATTGCATCTATTAAAGCATTAAATAAAGGTGAATTTGAGGCTGTATTAATACCAAACCCTGCTTCAGGATATTTTATGGCAAAATTAATTAATGTTGAAAATGCTACATTACAGTTAATAGGCTTGAATGGAGTTATTATAAAGCATAAAGCTATTACAAATACTAATGGAAAAGTTGACATTAGTAATACCCCATCTGGGTTGTATTATGTAAAAATAATATCAGAAAACAATAGCATTGTTAAAAAGCTAATTGTTGAATAAATATGTAATTATTGTAAGAAAAGGTTGTTAATTTTAACAACCTTTTCTTTTTTCCTGTTTAGCCTACTATAGATTCGTAAGGTTGAACTAAATAATTTAGAATCGGTTAACCGTTCAGCGTTAGGCGTTTGATGCTTGTACTGTCTTTATTTTATTATTGAATACATGTATAATACTTCGTTAAGTTTTTATATATAGCAGATAATGACCGTATTGCACAAAATTGGGAACTATGACTAGCTTGCATATTATGAGCATGTTATTTTTTTTCTCACTACCTGCCCGAATTGTTCAACCTGTCTGCCGCCAAGGTTTATCTTCAGGCAAATCTCAAAACATAACGTACTATTAATGCATAATACTTGTTAAATATTTGTTTCGCGCAAAGCCGTTTAGTCGTAAAAATTTGATATTAAGCCTGCCTTGCCTCCTTAGCCGTCAAGCTAACAAAACGCTTCGCCCATACGGGGCTGTAATTAAGGCTATTAGATTACCCAGTGTGCTGCACAGAGCTAATGTTTTAAGGTTTTTAGCCTTTTTGAGTCTGAAAGCCTGCCTGATGGCAGGCAGGGCTATAAGCAAACAGCCAAGAATAGTCCTTGGTAAATTCATTGTGTATAACACAAGCCCAGTAAGAGCAAAAGCTATAATATTTATTTCTTAACATATAGGATATGCCCTACGGGCTTAACTTTTGGTATATTAAGTTCTAACGTATTATTTGTTAGATTTATGGGTGATGTCTTTTTTGTGACACATGCAATTTTTTCAATCAAAACCATATTTATTACTTGTGCCCTTTTAGTATTCTACAATGTATCGTTCTACTTTAGGTAAAAAGTAAGTAGCAATATGTAATACTCATTAAAAGAAGCACGAATTTTTACAAAAAGCTATAAATTATTTATCAAATTTTGTAGTTTTGCGCGATTAATTGCTTAAACAATTTTTATGTACGAATACATACAAGGAAAAGTTTCTGAATTAACACCAGCTAGTGTCATAATAGACAATAATGGTATTGGATATTTTATTCATATTTCGTTGAATACATATTCAAGTCTTTCGGCTAAAGAACATGCTGTAGTTTTTATTCATCAGGTTGTTAGAGAAGATGCCAATTTACTATTTGGTTTTTTTGGAAAAAGTGAACGTGAAATGTTTCGTCACTTAATTTCGGTTTCAGGTATTGGCGCCAACACTGCAAGAATGATGTTGTCGTCGCTTAGTCCGGCTGAAATTAAAGACGCTATTTTAAGTGGCAATATTAAACTTTTAAATAGTATTAAAGGTATTGGAGCAAAAACGGCTCAACGAATTGTGGTTGATTTAAGCGATAAAGTAGGTAAATCTGAAATTTCAGGAGAATTTTTACTAAGCGAAAGCAATACAAACAGAGAAGAAGCGTTATCTGCTTTAGTAATGTTAGGTTTTGCAAAAAATACAGTAGAGAAAGTGTTGGATAAACTATTGAAAAATAATCCACTAGCAGGAGTTGAGGAGTTGGTGAAATTAGCATTAAAATCGTTTTAACTGAAAAAGGATACTTTTGAAATATAATCACTACAAAATAGTATTTTCATTATTTGTTTTTATTGGACTTTTTAATGATGGTTGGGCGCAGAATTTTTCCGACACATTAAATTTGCCTTATAAAGTAGCACCCACAAAAAACCAACCCTATGATGGTAAAAACCCTTCGTCGAATGTTAATTTGCAAAACCCCGAGAATGTAACCACCGTTGTAGAATATAACGAGAAAACAAATCAATATACTATTCGAAAGAAAGTTGGTGATATTGATATTGAAGCACCTTATACAATGTCTTTCGAGGAGTATCAGAACTACGATATTCAGAAAAACTTAAACAACCATTGGCGAAAACGATATAAAGAAGAAACCTTCGAGAATCAAAAATCTTTTGTTCCTAAAATTAATATTGGGGGCGAAGCGTTTGAAACCATTTTTGGTAGTAGTACCATCGATATTCGCCCACAAGGTTCAGCTAAGCTTACTTTTGGACTAAAGCATATAAACAACGAAAACCCTAGTCAGTCGGTAGAATTGCAGAAAAGCACCACTTTCGATTTTAAAGAAGACATTCAGATGAATGTAACTGGTAAAATAGGTGAGAATCTGGAAATGAAGATTAGTTATAATACTGAATCATCGTTCGATTTTGAGAATACAATGAACCTTAGGTACCAAGGTAAAGAGGACGATATTATTCAAAAAATTGAGGCTGGTGATGTGGCAATGCCTCTTACTACCTCATTAATTTCAGGGAGTCAAAGCTTGTTTGGTATATTAACCGAACTTAAATTTGGAAACCTATATGTAACCAGTGTTTTCTCGCAACAAGAGGGCGAAACAAAAACCATAACTGTTGAAGGTGGAGCCCAGAAAAGTGATTATGAATTGGAAGCAGTAATGTACGATAAGAACCGACACTTTTTTGTAGCACATTACTTTAGAGATAATTACGATGATGCACTAAGGAGCCTGCCAGCGGTAAGCACGCCTGTTTCCATTACTAAAATTGAGGTTTGGGTTACCAACACCACTCGTGAAACCGACAATGCTCGTAATATTTTTGCATTTATGGATTTAGGTGAGGAAAAATATACTCGTAAAATTTATGGTGAATATGAAAAATCTATTTACAACAAAGATATAATTATTACTGCTGGGGCCGAATTTCCCGATAATGGTGCAAATGATCTTTATGGAAATGTAACAAACGAATTAAATATTAGGGATATAAACCAAGGTTCGGGTATTCTAAAAAATAATTTGTCATTAACCGGAGGTAAAGATTTTGAGAAGGTAGAGTTTGCCAGAAAACTAAGTTCAAATGAATATACTTTTGATAATAAACTTGGTTATATATCCTTAAATAATTCATTAAACGCCGATGAGGTTTTAGCTGTTGCCTACGAATATACTGTTGGTGGGACAGGGGAGGTTTACCAAGTGGGTGAATTTTCAAACGATGGAGTTGAGCACCCAGATGCTTTATATCTAAAGTTATTAAAGGGAGTCAGTTTCAACCCTCTTTATCCGAATTGGAACCTGATGATGAAAAATATTTATGCCATTGGAGCCTATCAGGTAAATAAAGAAGATTTTGTGATGGAGGTAGAATACTACGATGATGAAACAGGTAGTAAACTATTCTCGTTACCTGAAAAAAGTGGTTTGCCATCATTAAACGATGACATTAAAGGCAAAAAGCTTTTAAGATTAATGAATCTAGATAACTTGAATTCTAACCTGGATTATTTAGAATCGGGTGATGGAGTATTCGATTTTATTGATAATACAACTATTAATGCCTCTAAAGGCAAAGTAATATTTCCGGTAATTGAACCTTTTGGTGGATACTTAAAAGAGTTAATTAACGACGACCTTCTTTCCGAACGATATGTGTATAACGAACTATACGATTCCACTCAGTACAAAGCAGAACAACTTACCGCAAAAAATAAATTTTACTTATCGGGTACCTACAAATCATCAGGTGGTTCCGAAATATTCTTGAATGCATTTAACATACCTCAAGGTTCAGTAAAAGTTACAGCAGGTGGTATTGTGCTTCAGGAGAATGTCGATTATACAGTTGATTATAATATGGGACGTGTTAAAGTGGTAAATCAAGCATATTTGGCTTCAGGAACTCCTCTTAAAATTAGTCTCGAAAGTAATTCAATGTTCAGTATAAAGAGCAAAACCCTTATGGGAACCCATTTAGATTATCGTTTTAACGACGATTTTAATCTGGGTGCAACTATAATGAATTTAACTGAACGGCCTTTAACCGAGAAGGTTAGTATTGGTGAAGAGCCTATTTCAAATACTATTTGGGGATTTAATGGAGCATACCGTTCCGATGTGCCTTTCTTAACTCGCTTGGTCGATTTTATTCCATTGATTGAAACAAAAGAAATGTCGTCTATTACTTTAGAGGGTGAATTTGCCCAGTTGAGTCCTGGACACAACGATGCTATCGGTAAATCGGGAGAAGCATTTATAGACGATTTTGAAGGCTCCGAATCGAGCATTGATTTGCGAAGCAAAACAGGTTGGGTGTTGGCAAGTACCCCTCAACTTATGCTTGATGCTGGAGATAATTCTGGCAGTTTGGTTAGTGGCTATAGTCGTGCAAAATTAGCATGGTATCAAATTGATCCTTTGTTTTTTAGAACTGGTTCACCAGTTAGCAAAGAACAACAAGAAAATTTACAAGTATATAGACCTGATCAAACAGAAATTTATCCAAATAAAGATTTAAAGAGTGGTCAATCAACAGAAATTTCTACACTCGATTTAGCTTTCTTTCCTGAATATCGTGGTCCTTATAATTACGATGCAGATGATATAGATGCAGATGGAAAATTGATTAATACCAGGAGTAGGTGGGGTGGTATAATGCGCGAACTTTCAACCAACGATTTTGAGGCAAGCAATGTAGAATATATCGAGTTTTGGATGATGGATCCCTTTGTTGAAGATGATTCAGCAAACACTGGAGGTAAACTATACTTCAACTTGGGTAATGTATCGGAAGATATTTTGAAAGACGGTCGCAAAAGTTATGAACATGGTATGCCAACAGATGGCAATTCGGATGGATACAGTACAACAGCATGGGGTAGGGTTCCTGCCTTACAAACCGCGAATCCAGGTTTTGTAAATGACGGTAATCTTCGCGAATTGCAAGACATTGGTTTAGACGGGTTGAGCAGTAAAGATAAGGGGGGTGGAGAAAATGATGAAAACATTTTCTTTGCTAACTTTATGACGACGATACGTGGAAAAGGAATGGCTCAAGAAGTTTTGCAACAATTTGAGGACGACCCTTCCAACGATGATTATGAATATTTTCGGAGTAATAAGCACGATGAAAATAATGCTGGCATTATTGAACGTTATTTACGCTACAATAACCACGAAGGAAATACTCCTGTTAGTGAAAATGCTGGTTCATCCTATAATACTACTGGTCAACAATATCCTGATGTGGAAGATATAAATGGAGACTTTACCTTAAGTGAAAACGAGGCATACTTTCAATATGAAATTAGTATTGATGAAAATAGTTTAGAAGTAGGTACAAATCATATTACCGATGAACGCTTTGTTACAAAATCGTTTGGCAACGTAAGATGGCTGCAGTTTAAAGTGCCAATTAATGCATTTACCGACAGGGTAAACGATATTTCCGATTTTAAGTCGATACGTTTTATGCGTATGTTTTTAACCGATTGGGATAGCTCTATTGTAATACGTTTTGCAAAACTTGAGCTTGTTAGAGGTGAATGGCGTAAATACGATTATGTAATTAAAGATGCCGATGAAGGACTGATTCCATCTAATGAAAACTATGACGCTAACCAAATTCCATTTAGTATTTCTTCGGTAAATATTGAGGAAAACAGTGAAAAAATACCGGTAAATTACGTGTTGCCAAATGGCGTAGATCGTCAGCAAGATCCTTCAAACCCTCAATTGAGTAAGCTAAATGAACAGGCTATGGTATTGAAAGTCGATGAATTGGAAGACGGCTTCTCCAAAGCCGTTTACAAAACCATCAATATGGATATGCGCGATTACGGCAAACTAAAAATGTATGTGCATGCCGAAGCTCGTGAAATTGAAAGTAGTCTTGATGATAAAGATGTAGCTGTTTTTGTAAGAATAGGTTCAGACTATACCGACAACTATTATGAATATGAAGTTCCTGCTAATGTAACTCCTTGGGGCAAGTACATAAATAATCACGAAGATAGAGATGCTGTATGGCCCGAAGCAAATAATGTGCTTATCGACTTTGATCATCTTACCGATCTTAAAATGGAAAGAAACGCCAATATGCGAAAAGCCAATCCTACTGCTTCGTTATTGGTTGCTTATACAAAAACATTTGATCAGAAAATTGGTAAAGATTCTTATACAAGGAGAATAACAATTAAGGGTAATCCAAATTTAGCACAGGTTAAAACCATAATGATTGGTGTGCGAAATCCGTTGGAAAGATTTGACAATATTGGTAATGGTGGTAGTGATGTTAAATCGGCAGAAATATGGGTAAATGAGTTGCGACTTACCGATTTTGACGAAGAAGGAGGTTGGGCTGCTACTGGCCGTATGACCATGCGTTTAGCCGATTTTGGTACAGTATCTGTAGCGGGTAGTACAACACAAGCTGGGTTTGGTAGTATTGAGCAAAAAGGACAAGAGCGCTCAAAGGATGAAATTAATCAGGTAGATGTAGCAGCTAATTTGGAATTGGGCAAATTCTTTCCCAAAGAATCGAATGTACGTATTCCATTGTATCTTGGTTATTCCCGAACAGCAATAAATCCTGAGTATAACCCAGTAGATCAAGACATTCTTTTGAATGAATCATTAAACGATCCATCGCTTTCTAAATCTGAAAAAGAGGATCTTAAAGATATTTCGCAAGACCTGACCGAACGAAAAAGCTTGAATTTTACTAATGTTGGTATTGGTAGAGCAAAAGGAAAGCCAAAGTTTTATTCTCCATCAAATATTACTGCATCTTATGCATTTAGTGAAATTAAGCACCACGATGTAAGCACAAAGTACAATACAACAAAGAATTACTCGGGTGGATTAAACTATGTATTTAATTCGCAGCCCAAAAACATTAAACCTTTTAAAAAGAACAAATTATTACGAAAGCCTGCATTAAAGCTAATTGGCGATTTTAATTTCTATTATGCGCCAGCTCAAGTGTCGTTTCAAACAAATATGAACCGTAGGTATAACGAAACACTATTAAGGAATTTGAATAATCCGCAGCAAGTGTACCTTCCAAGTTATAATAAGAATTTTGATTGGAACAGAAAGTTCAATATTAAATATAACTTCTCGAAAGGTCTAAAATTCGACTATGCGATAAATACCAATGCTTTAATTGACGAACTTGAAGGTAATATTAAAGATGATTATGAAAGGCATAAAGATACTGTTTGGAATTCTATTTTAAGTATGGGTACACCCTTAAAGCATAACCAAAAATTTAACGCATCATACACAATACCAATTAATAAAATACCAATTTTTAATTGGCTTTCCGCTACAGCCCGATATTCTTCGCTTTACAACTGGGATAAAGGTCCTCTTTTACGTGTAGAAGACTCAATTAGTGCAGATTCGGTAGTAAAAAGAGAAATAATTAGCAATTCAATAAACAATTCGCAAAAAATTACATTGAATGCGCAGGCTAATATGGATAACCTGTACAATAAAGTTGGGTTCTTAAAAAAAATAAATAAGAAATACAAGAAAAACGCAAAGCAACGTAAAAAGCCAAAGTTTGAAACCGTTGAGTATAAAAAGGAGGGAGTCCGTTTTACTGGCGGTAAGGTTAAAATGATTATGCATAATTTAAGAACCGAAGAAGAAATTGAAGTTACTTTAACAGAGGGCACAGGAAAACCAATTAAAATAGATTTTGATATTGAAAGCGAGAATAAAGTATCAATTAGAGTAAACCGCAATTTTAAAAATGTTACAGTTGTTGTTAAGGGAAAACGTGAAGTGAATGAAAACCTGATTATTGTTGGTTTAGAACAAACGGCTCGCTTGCTAATGGGCTTTAAGCAAATATCAGGCTCCTATAGTCAAACTAATGGCTCAATACTAGCAGGGTACAAAGGGGAACACGATTTTGGCTCTTTAAACGATGAACCTGGCTTGGCATTTGTTTTTGGTATGCAGGATACAGCCTTACCATATTTTATGTATGATAGAAATTTGTTAATTTCCGAAACTAGTCTTATTACACCATATAAGATGACCAATACGGAGACAGTGAATCTGAAAACGACTTTCCAACCTTTTAAAGGTTTACGGGTAGATTTTACTGCTAAATGGAATAAAAACAAAACTTATAGTGAATATTTTACTCCTATGTTTGACGATAATATTGGATCATATTTGGATAATTCAAATGAAATGTACGCCGGTTCATATAGTATAGATATTTGGATGATAAATACAGCCTTTAGTTCAAAGTACACAAATACGAATACTGATTCAAAAGCTTACGATCAATATAGGGAAAATCTTTATGAAATAGCCTGGCAATATGCCGATAAGCGAGTGGGAAATGCCCCAGGCGATTATAATAATGGAAATGGCTATAACCCAGGAATGCAACGAGACTCATTCCCAACTGGTTACAATAGCTCTAATCCAGAAGTGGCAATACCAGCGTTTTTAGCAGCTTATTCGGGTAACGATGCTAATAGTGCTATACTCGATATTTTTAGTCTGAAAAAGCTACGACCTGCATGGCGAGTGAAATTTGATGGACTTGGCACATTAAAAATTGTAAAAAAATATTTTAGGAATATTACTATTACTCATGGCTACAATTCTGCATTTATGGTAAGTTCTTTTTATTCAAATGTACTATACAACCACGAACAAGCCAAGAATTCAAAAACCGGAAATATGTCGTGGGAAACAGGAAAGGTGGATAATACTTTATTTATTTCGGAATACGATATAACAACATTTGCAGCTGTTGAGCAGTTTATGCCACTTATAGGTATTGATTTAACCTGGAAAAGCAATGTGCTTAGTAAGTTCGAGTACAAAAAGACAAGAGCACTAACTGTAAGCTTAGCAAATAATATGATGACTGAAGTTTATACATGGGACTATGTTATTGGTACTGGATATAGATTCGACGATTTAAAATTGAAGATAAATAATAAACCAATTGTAAGCGACCTTAATTTACGTGCCGATCTTTCAATACGCGATGGGATAACGGTAAACCGTGACATTGTTCAGCAAAGCGATGAAGTTATTGCCGGACAAAATGTGTTCACATTAAAATTTACTGCCGATTATCAGTT
Source organism: Salinivirgaceae bacterium (assembly GCA_030620515.1). Lineage (GTDB taxonomy): Bacteria > Bacteroidota > Bacteroidia > Bacteroidales > SZUA-534 > JAUXEM01. The sequence goes on along the minus strand of JAUXEM010000045.1, from coordinate 9,459 downwards.
AAGCGATAAGCTTACTATGCAATTATATTTTGACCATACTTTAACCGACCCAAAAACTTCTGTGGCGTATAGAAACTCGTTAACCAATTTTGGCTTTATGTTTCAATTCTCATTGGCACAGTAGTTCGCTGTTGTAAAACAATGATTTCGAAATGCACAAAGGTTAAAGAATTAAAAAAATTCTCTTACTTTTGAAACAATAAAATTGTTAATGTTTTAATAAATTGAATCATGAATGTTCCTGAAAATTTAAAGTACACCGAAGATCACGAATGGGTGAAAATTGATGGTGATAAAGTTGTAATTGGTGTTACTGATTTTGCACAACAGCAGTTAGGCGATGTGGTTTTTGTTGAGATAGAAACAGAAGGTGAAACCTTAGCTAAAGGTGATGCTTTTGGTACTATTGAGGCTGTAAAAACTGTTTCTGATTTGTTTATGCCAGTAGATGGCGAAGTAATTGAAGTAAATCCAAATCTAGAATCTGATCCTGAATCAGTAAATAAAGATCCTTATGGTGATGGTTGGATGATTAAAGTAAAATTATCAGATGCTAGTCAATTAAATGACTTATTAGAACCTGCAGCATATAAAGCAACTTTAGAATAGTACGATGATACTTTTATTAAAAGGCTGCCTACGGGCGGCCTTTTTTGTTTTTGAACCTTCTCTTCTATAATTGAGCTGGGATACCGCATTTAAGACGAAAACAATGATTATGACTACGAATTAATTGAATTAACACAAAAAACTTATGAAGAATTCAACTTTAGTTGATTTTTATTCGTGTTAATTAGTGAAATTAGTGGTTGTGCTTTTTAAATACGGTAGCCTTGGCACCTTTACTAAAATATCAGTTTCCTATAAATACTTTTGCTATCTTTGCATCCGATAAAATATTTTGAGAGATAAGAAGAAGGAACCCTTCCGAGGGTTTCGGTTAACTAAAAGTGATTCCTCATCATATAATTAAATTATAAATGAGGCAATTAACTAATTTTTAAACAATGGAAAACATTCGCAATTTTTGTATTATAGCACATATCGACCATGGTAAAAGCACCTTGGCCGACCGTTTACTTCAAGTAACAAACACCATTACCGAACGAGAATCGCAAGAACAGGTTTTAGATGACATGGATTTAGAACGGGAACGTGGTATTACTATTAAAAGCCATGCCATTCAAATGGATGTTGAGCACAATGGTGAGAAATATGTTTTAAACCTTATAGATACTCCAGGGCACGTTGATTTTTCATACGAAGTATCCAGATCTATTGCTGCCTGCGAGGGAGCTCTTCTTATTGTTGATGCTACTCAAGGAATTCAGGCACAAACAATTTCTAATCTATACATGGCAATTGAAAACGATTTAGAAATTATTCCTATACTTAATAAAATGGACATGGCTTCGGCAATGCCCGACGAGGTAAAAGACCAAATTGTTGATTTAATTGGTTGCGATAGAGATACAATTATTGAAGCTAGTGGAAAAACGGGAATGGGTGTCGAGCAAATTCTTGATAGTATTATCAATATTGTACCAGCCCCAAAGGGTGATCCCGAAGCTCCTTTACAAGCACTTATATTCGACTCGGTTTTTAATTCGTTTCGAGGAATTATTGCCTACATTAAAGTAATTAATGGGCAAATTAGTAAAGGCGATTTAGTAAAATTCGTTAATACCGACAAAGAATATAAAGCAGACGAAGTTGGTGTTCTTCGACTTGAACAAGAACCACGCAAAACCTTAAAAACAGGCGATGTAGGATATATTATTTCCGGAATAAAAACTTCTAAGGAAGTAAAGGTTGGCGATACTATAACACAGGTGGCAAATCCTTGTGAAATTGGTATTGATGGTTTTGAAGATGTTAAGCCAATGGTTTTCGCAGGTATTTATCCGGTAGATGCTGACGATTATGAAGATTTGCGTGCTTCGCTTGAAAAACTACAACTAAATGATGCATCACTTACGTTTATACCAGAGTCATCAGCTGCACTAGGTTTTGGTTTTCGTTGCGGGTTTTTAGGCCTACTCCATATGGAGATTATACAGGAAAGACTTGATCGTGAATTTGATATGGATGTTATAACCACAGTACCCAACGTTTCGTTTAATGTTATTACACGCAAAGGAGAAAAAATAGAAGTTCATAATCCATCGGGCTTGCCTAAAGAGACAATGATTGATTATATTGAAGAGCCTTATATACATGCTCAGGTTATTTCAAAGGCCGATTATATTGGTCATATTATGAAGCTTTGTATAGATAAACGTGGCATACTTAAAACACAAGTTTACCTTGCTGGTAACCGTGTTGAGGTAACTTTCGATATGCCTCTTTCCGAAATTGTTTTCGATTTTTACGATAAGCTTAAAAGTATCTCAAAAGGATATGCATCTTTCGATTATCATATGACCGACTTTAAACCTGCTAAACTAGTTAAGCTAGATATTCTGCTTAATGGCGAAAGTGTTGATGCCCTTTCGTCTCTTATTCATTTCGATAATGCCGTTAACCTAGGTAAGCGCATGTGTGTTAAGCTAAAGGAATTGATACCACGCCAGCAATTCGATATTGCCATACAAGCTGCTATTGGCGCAAAAATTATATCGCGCGAAACAGTTAAGGCTGTTCGTAAAGATGTTACAGCAAAATGTTATGGTGGCGATATTACACGTAAGCGTAAATTACTCGAAAAGCAAAAGAAGGGTAAAAAGCGTATGCGTCAAGTAGGTAATGTTGAAGTACCTCAAAAAGCATTTATGGCTGTACTAAAGTTGGATTAAGCCAAATTTTTTTATAGTTGAAAGTCTGCTTCATTACATTTGCAAAGTACAATAGAACGAGTAATTGCGATTGCAATGAATCAATCCGTTTAGTATTTCACCTTGCGTTATCCTATATTCAGAACAACTGACCTAATCGGATTTAAAGAAACACTAAGCTAAATGCCTTATTTTATTATAATTTCAATTCTTTCAATAACACTGTTTAAACTGCTTTTATCAAGCTTGCAAATATATTTGGCATTTCTTGCTTTCCAATCCATTGCTTTAACATGATTTGATAAAACAACACCTTTTATTTCATTTGCATTAACTTCTACTTCAAAAGGATATCCTTTTACGCTCGTTGTAATTGGACAGAATAGACCCAGTCCTGTTTTTTTATTGTAATTTTCATGCGATAAAACTAATGCGGGTCTATGTCCAGCTTGCTCTTTTCCCGATTGTGGATTAAAGTCTAGCCAAATAATATCACCTCGCTTTGGTACATAATTATTTACCATACTTCTTTACCTCTTACATCACTTAATAATTCTGAATGAATGTTTTCGCTATTGATGTTGTCAAGTAATTCATCTAGTTTTAATTTTGGGTTTTTAATAGCTTCAATAATTACTTTACCATCTTTAATTTTCATTTTAACTTTAGTGCCACTTGTCATGCCTATTTCGTTAGCATACAGTTTAGGTAATCTAATTCCTAAACTATTTCCCCATTTTTGTATTGTAGCTTCCATAATTATACATTGTTTATACAAATGTAATTCAATTTATTTGATTATACAATGCTTAAATGTGTTTGTTTCAATCTATTTACACAATTTGACTATATTTTACCTTTATAAAACTCTACCATTTTTAAATTAAACTGTAGATTATAACGCTCGTAAGCAATTTGCAATTCGGCATCTTTTCTATTCTTTTCTGCTATCATTAGTTCGGTTATTGACAATGTCCCATGGTGGTATTGTGTTTTACGCATTTCATATATCTCTGAATAATAGTTAAAGCGTTTCTCTAATAATTTTAAATTTTCTTGTCTGTTATTCGTTTCTATACACAATTGTTCAATTTCAAAATAGATATCGTTAAACAGTTGTTTATTATCTACTATAATATCATAGAGTTTTCTATCTAGTTCTAGTTTCTGCTTTTTAACTCTTTGCTTGCTGTATATAGGTATCGATACCGATAGGCCAATAGTATTTACTATATTATTATTGATTTGATTGTTGAAATTATAACTGTTGCCTTTTAGATTAGCTGATTTAAGATATTGGCTTGACAAATTGTTAGAAAATGACACTACTGGTAAATATTGAGCTTTTAATATTTTAATTGCAGAGTTCTGATATAAAGAATCCTGCTTTGCCATTTTAAACTCGGGTAATATTTCTATAGCCTGATAAAAAACAGAATCAATATCAACAACAGATGTAATTAATGCATTAATATTTGTATAAACTACAATGCTTAAGTCTCTTTTGTAGTTAGTCGCTTTTTTTAACTTTATTATGGATAGTTCATATTGTTTGTCAGCTCTTACTAAATAGCTTTGTTCTTTAGCTTGCTGTGCCTTAATTTCCAGCAAATCGATTTCCGATGTTTTACCTATTTTTACCGCCTCATTAATCAATAAAACCTGTTCTGTTATTGAATGTATTGATGCTTCTGCTATTAACTGGTTTTCTTTTGCCATAAGCAGTTCAAAATACGCTTGTATTACTTCCAGTTTAATAGTGTTTTTTACTGCTTCAAAATAGCTCTTGTTACGGGCAAACATTATTTTACTTTGTTTTATTTTATTTAGAGAGCTTAACCCATTAAACAACATTAGTTCCGTATAAAGCGAGATGCTTCCATTTTGTGTATTTGACTTTTCCCATTCTGATGTTTCAGTATTTAAATCTTTTTGTGCATTCCAGCCATAATTAGAGCGAGTGTTAACCAGAGGTAATAACTCGTATTTTGAATATTCGAATTGTTTTTGGGATGCTCTAATTGAGTTTTGCTGTTTCTTTAATTCAACTCTATTCTGGAAAGCATATTTAATACAGTCATCTAAAGACAATGACTGTGCTAATAGGTTACTTGCAAAACAAGCGATTATTGTAAAAATAACTATTCTCATTATTTAACTATTCTATGCTAAGACTGATTTATTTGTAACATTAATAAACGAAGGAATCTGCTTTTGCCACATTTTGTAATAATTCCCTTCAATGCTAAACAAGTAATTGTGATTACCCTGCTCCACTACTTTACCATTTTCGAGTACTACAATACTATCGGCGTTTACAACAGTACTTAATCGGTGAGCTATAACTATAATAGTTTTACCCTCATTCTTTAAGGTCTTTATAGTCTCTTGAACAAAATGCTCCGATTCTGAGTCGAGCGACGATGTTGCTTCGTCGAGTATTAAAATTTCAGGGGCTTGATATAGTGCGCGTGCAATTGCCAGACGCTGTTTCTGTCCGCCAGAAAGGGTAGCCCCATTTTCACCTAAATAGCTTTGAAAGCCATTGGGTAGCTCTTCAATAAATTTAATCATACCAAGCTTGTTGCAAATGCTGTAAATACGATGCATATCGGGTTCAAACTCACCTAAAGCTATATTCTCGATAACATTGCCTGCAAATAAATTTAACTGTTGCGGAACCGTACCTATTTTTTTACGCAAACTACTATTGGAAAAATACTGTGTATTGTAATCTCCAATAAGAATACGACCAGCTTTTATTGGATATAGATTTTGTAACAGTGCTGCAATAGTTGTTTTGCCAGAACCACTTTCGCCTATAATTGCTGTAATTTTACCCTTCGCTAAAGTCAGGTTAAAGTTTTCGAAAACATCTACTCTGGTTCCATAGCTGAAACTAATATTTTCAAATTTAATATCGCCCAATAAATTATTTTCTAATTCAATTTTATATTCATCCTCTTCACGTTCTAAATCCATTAATTCAAATAACCTATCGGCAGCAATTAAGGCATTCTGAATTGTTTTATTCATACCCACAAGGCTTGCTGCTGGTCCTGTAAAGTATCCTATTAAAGCATAAAAAGAAAGCAATTCACCAGGAGTTAAATCTCTGTTTATAACAAAGTAAGAACCCACCCATAATAATATAATTACAAATATGCGATTTAAAAACTCCGAGCTATTGGATGAAAATAGTTGATTTTTCCCAGATTTATAAACCGTGTGCAATAAACCAATAAAACGAGTTTCAGTTTTTAAGTTTGCAAAATCTTCCATGCCAAACTGTTTTATGGTTTTAACCGAGTTTAACGATTCAACTAATTGACTTTCAAGCTCAGCCGAACTTTCCATTACTTTGCGTTCGCGCTTTTTGTTTAAACGGTTTGTAATAAAATATATTAGAGCATACAACGGAATAACTAAAAGCATTATTAGTGCCAGTTGCCAACTATAAATAAACATTAAGCAAAACGAGAATATAACAATAAACAGGTTAACAATTAGGGTTATAGATACATCGTTAATAAAGGCTCGTATTTTTACTGCATCGTTAACACGCGAAATAATTTCGCCCACACGCATGGTATCGAAAAAGGTTTGAGGCAGTTTTAATAAATGCTTATAGTAGCCAAGTATTAACTGAGCATCTATTTTTGACCCGTTTTTAGCATAAAAATGCTTTTTGCCACACCAATAAATATTTGTAGTAGCAGAATAACCACCATTGCTACACTAAGCATATTCAAAAGGTTTGTGTTACCATCTACAATAACAAAATCGGTTATTTTTTGAATGTAGATTGATGTTGATAAGCCTAATAATGTATAAATAATAGCACCAAATAAAGCTTGTGTTAAAAGAGAACGATGTGGTTTTAATAAAAACATAAAACGCTTGAAATTTGACACTTGCTCGTTTCCCTTTTTAAAATCATCGTTGGGCATTAATAAAACCAAAACACCGGTCCACTCTTTCTCAAATTCGGTTATTGTTTTTTTGTGCATGCGCCCATCGCCTGGATCCATATATTTAACCACACCCTTTTTTACACTATATATTACTACATAATGATGCAGTTGTTCCTTTACCACAATATGAGCAATTGTAGGTAAGGGAATTTTTGTTAAAGCATCTACTCCGCCTTTAACCCCTTTTGCAGCAAAGCCTAAATTTTCGGCAGCTTTTAATAAGCCCAAAACATTAGTACCTTTTTTATCGGTACCTGCTTTTTGGCGAATTTTAGCAACAGCTAACTTTAGTTTATAGTGCGATGCTACTGATACTAAGCAGGCTGCTCCACAATCGGTAATATCGCGTTGTTTTATTTTTATGCTCATTTTTTAAAATTAATTATTGCAAAGTCATCGGATAACTTGTTACTAACTTAGTAATAGTGAGTGTGCTCCGAAAAGTGTCGGTGTGAATACTTTCACAAAATGCTTTAAAGCTTTCGAGCTCACAATCAGTTAATTAATAAATTCACGCCGACACTAAATTAAATAGTTTTAAGCTTTTTAGACTTTTCGGAGTACACTCAATCATACTTAAAAAATTGTTATCCAATGACTAATGTTAATTCAAAAATCAAGTTTTGGTTTACAGATTCCTTCGCTATTACTCGCAATTATGCGCCGTTGGGTCTTTGCGAACCTGCCTTTGCCAGCAGGCAGGCAAAGTGAAGCAATCTGTACCCGAAACAAGAAGCTATATTTACAATTAGTATCAACTCTCCATCAATTTCGGATTCATCCAATCGTCCACTTTATCAAATAATAGTTGCCATAAATTACGGCGGCTTAAATAAAATCTACCTGTAAGGGTCATTCCTTTTTTTAAATATCCTTTATAACCTGTATTTAATTGCAAAAAAGTATTATCAAGTTCGCAACGAATTCTAAATACGGGTTGATCGTTTATATTGCTAATATCGTTTGAAATTTCACTAACCTTACCTGCTACCATTCCCCACTGGTTATAGTTAAAAGCATCTAGCTGGAAATTAACATTTTGCCCAGTTGCAATGTAGCCAATGTCAGTAGGTGAAACATAACACTCAACTAAGAGCTCACTATTATTTGATATATAGGCAATAGTTTGTCCAGGACTAATGAAACTACCCGGTTTAATACCAATAAACTGAATAATAGAGCCATTTGCAGGCGATGTTATAATGTATTTTGTTTTTTCCTCGTGCAATTGCTTAATACTTGAGCCTATTTCGGTATTTGCCAAAAGCAAACGTGTTTTTTCGGCTTGCCATTTATTATAAAACTGCTCTTTTAAATTGTTTAGTTGACCAAGAGCCGCATCGTGGCGGTTTTTATTTTGTAAAAACTCTTGTTTTGGCATTACATCTTTATTGTAAAGCGTTTCCGCCAAATCTAATTCACTTTTGCAAAAGTCTATTTTTGTTTGTAGTTCGTTAAGCGATGCTGTAAAATAATTAAGCTCGGTAAAATATTTTGGTGTTTTAGGGTAAAAGGATTTTTCTTGTAATAAGCCAGTAATATCGGCAATAAAGGTGTTGTTGTCGCTTTGTTTTTTGCGGTTATTTAGTATTTGTTCTTTTAATTTGTCAGTATTTAACACAATAAGAGTATCGCCGGTTTTAACTGTGCTGTTCTCCTTAATAAATACCTGTTGCACTTCGCCATAAACTACGGTTTGCAATAGGTTATTTTCGGCAGGTGTGCGAATTATACCTCTGGCTTGCGTGCTTATATCAACATAAATAAAAGGTAGCCCAATTAGAGCTGCAATTATGGCAATAATTACTGTTGTATACACCACTCTACTTTTTGTGCTATTTTTTACAAAATGGCTTTGTGTAGTGTGCTTAATTATTTCGGGAGGAAAAAGTTTCATAATAATTAGTGTTTTTTAGAAAACTATCCGTTTTTCAAGTGGCTCTTAAGAGATCATCAAGAACAAGGCTTGCGAGTCAATAAAAATGAAAGTTTACTGTTGTAAATGATAAATTTTATTGATGAGTGCAACGCAGTTATTGGTGTTCTCTTATAGCCACTAATTAACCATTTGGTAGCTTAAAACTGCATTAATTTCTTCACTACAATCTTTTTCCTCTACCGAAATTAGTTCTAACTCTTGCACTTGCATACCTTGTGCTGTAATTATTTCTGTTTTATTATAGGCTACAATTTCATTTTTTAATAATGGTATATCAATTAATTGAGTTTGTTTCTCAAAATCTTGAAATACCGGAAAAGCTGTTTCTGTAATGCCATTTAGTGTAATGGTTTTTATTTTAGAATTTAAGGAGAAGCCATTTTGCGAACCATTAAATTCGAGTTCTCTCGACTTATAACCCTTGTAATCTGTGTTTTCATTATTAATAAGAGGCTCAATTTCACCTAACATTTGTTTTAAGCCTTCTAGTTGTTTTTTAATAGCAGTAAGATCAACTTTTTCTAGAGTTTTATTGGTTTCATCTATTGTAAAATATTCGTTAAGCTCCTTAAAAAAAATTAGTTTTTGGTTGGAAACCTCAATAAGAACCTCATTCTTAACTATAGATATTATTTGAGATAGTTGTTGATTATTTGCTTTAATTGCTAATTTGATCAGTAATTCCTCGTAATATTTAACGCTACTATTAAGTGCTCGTAATCAGCATCTTACAATATATGCCTAAAAAATATTTTTCTTGTTATTTTTTACT
>JAUXEM010000016.1 GCA_030620515.1 Salinivirgaceae bacterium | reverse complement strand
GAAGATTTATTGAAATAGATTGAAAAAGAAGATTGATAAGATTGAAATAGATTGGAGAAAAGAAGATTGATAAGATTGAAATAGATTGAAAAAGAAGATTGATAAGATTGAAATAGATTGGAGAAAAGAAGATTGAGAGGATATTAATCTGTGTTAATCTGAGTAATCCTTGCCCGACAAGAGTCATTCATGCGGGTGTGGTGAAATATATTGAAAGAGATTGAATGGAAACAGATTGAAGATAATAGATTTCTGCTTAAATTTAAATTGGCACATGCCTCAAAATTAGTTCAGCTATTATTTTATTTTTTTTGGGCATAACCCACCAGCCAAAGATGAATACGGGCAGGTTTAAATCTAATGTCTCGTGGGCTTGTTCCGCAGATATTTACTTCATTTCTGAAACTATCTCAAATGTATCTTCAGCAATTACAAGTTCCTCGTTTGTAGGTACTACAATTACCGTTACTTTTGAATCTGTAGTTGAAATAATTTGTTCTACTCCAAAAGTAGATTCATTTTTTTCTGCATCAATCTTAATGCCTAAATACGCTAGGTCTTCGCAAGTTTTTTGTCTCATTACCGGACCATTCTCACCAATTCCACCAGAAAAAATAAGAGTATCAATACCGCCAAGTACAGCAGTATATGCTCCAATGTATTTTTTTATTCGGTAGTAATACATATTTAAAGCAAGTTGTGCTCTTTCATTTTTATCTTCCCATGCTGCTGTTTGAATTTCTCGCATATCTGATGAAACTCCCGAAATACCCATCATACCACTTTGCTTATTAAATATGGTATTTACAGAGCTTAATTCAAGTTCTTCTTTATCCATTATGTAGTTTACTACACCTATATCTAAATCACCTGAACGAGTCCCCATTATTAGCCCTTCAACAGGTGTGAATCCCATTGAAGTATCTATTGATTTACCATTTTTAATAGCACACATTGATGCACCATTACCTAAGTGACATGTTATAATTTTTTGATTGTTAATATCTACATTTAAAGTTTCGCAAGCTTTTTTCGAAATGTATGAGTGGCTTGTACCATGAAAACCATAGCGGCGAATTTTGTATTTGTTATATAAAGAGTAAGGAATAGCATACATATAGGCATCCTCAGGCATAGTTTGATGGAAAGCTGTGTCAAAAACAGCCACTTGTTTTATGCCAGGAATTAATTGGCTTATAGCATTAATTCCTTTCAGGTTAGCAGGATTATGAAGCGGAGCCAGCTCACTACAAGATTCAATTTTGTTTAATACATTGTTGTCAATAAAAGCACTCTTTTTAAATGATTCGCCTCCATGAGCAACTCGGTGACCTACAGCATCAAGTTCATTAAGGGAGTTAATTAAGCCATGTTTTTTACTAATAAGAATTCCAAGAATATATTCAATGCCCATTTGGTGGTCAATAATCTCACCATCGAAACGCACTTGCTGGTTATTATCTTTTTCTAATTTTACAAAAGAACCTTTTAATCCAACTTTTTCAGCTACGCCAGTAGCATAACATTTATTCTGGGACATATCCCAAAGCTGATATTTTATAGACGAACTACCACAGTTCAATACTAATATTTTCATGTTAATTTCTTTAAATAGTTAGCTAATTTTTCTACCGTTATCATCGTATTTGTAAAAGCCAACTTTGGTAATTCTACCTAAGTGATTGGCACGAACTAATCTTTTTATAAGCGGATTAGCCAAATATTTTTTATCGCCGAATTCGCGGTATAGGTTTTTCATCCAACGGTTTACTTTATCAAGTCCAATTTTATCAGCCATTTCGAATGGACCTAAATTTTGTCCTAAGCCAATGCGCATGGTTTTGTCAATATCTTCCATTGATCCAACTCTCTCAACAAGAACCTCGCATGCTTCGTTAAGCTGTGCTACAAATATTCTAACACTAATTAGCCCTGCCGATTCCTCACAAGCAATAGCCTCTCTTCCAATCATTTTAATAAAAAAAAGTATCCTATCGTATGCTTTGTTTGAAGTATATAAACCTCTCACAACTTCAATTATTTGAATATTTAGCGAGGTTGCTAAAAAATGAAGACTAACACAGCGGTTTTTGTGTTCTAATTCAGATGCTAATTCGGTAATAACTATTGTATTTGAATTGGTTGCAATAATGCAATCTTCAGAAACATACTTTTCAATCTCCTTAAATACCTCTATTCGGGCACTTATTTGTCTTTCGCGGGTTTTTGATCTTATAGATTCAATAACAAGATCGCATTCCGCTAGATGTTTGAAATCAGTATATCCACTAATACGTGATAAGATTGCCCTTTTTTCACCAGGTGTCATTCCCCAGTGCTCTATCATATTATCTAGGTTTGCTTCAATGCATTTTATGCCTAAGTCAATTTTTTCTTGTGTTAATTCAATAAAAATCACTTCAAGTTCTCGTTGACTAAACATTTTAGCAATTTCTTGCCCAATTGATCCACAACCAATAATGCCAACTTTTGAAAAAAGCTGTTTAGTTTTAACTTCGTTACTTAACCCAAATTCTTCAATAGATTCAATAATAAGCTCTGACATATTTATTTTTGTTTTTTATCTGGTTTAATTCCTTGCACATTACCAAAATAACTTATTCCCGATTTTTTATTTGAATTAACAAATAATGTTGCCGAACCATTACTTGAAATAGTAAGCGAAAATTTATAATTGTCATTCTTTCCTTTACCAGAGAATTTAACTATTTGCTGTAGTTTATTGTCATTTATTGTTACTTCATACTTAGCGTGTTTCACACTGCATTTTATTCCACTATCTGAACTTCCAAAGCTTGCTGAATGTGATTTTCCAAAGTATGGAAGATACGAATCTATGCTATCGCCAATTATTTTTAAATGATTTGGATTTGTAGTTAAATTAATGGTTTTTCCTCCTTGTGGATTAGCCTGAATGGCAACAAACTCGTAATTTATACTCTCTATTAAAGCTTTTGATTCCTGAAAAGCTAATTCATTCTTTTCTTGTCTTATTTCTTTTTTCGATTTTGTTTCTTGAGCTTGTGTTAAGTCAAATAAAACTAAGAAACCAATGAGTAGATAAACTTTCATTATAAACAATTATTAGTCATTAAAATGATAAAGAAATACAATTTCTCCTTCGTATGCTGGCTTTTTATTTCCTTCAATTTCAAGTTTTGCACCAATAGTTGCTTTGGTAATACCTCTTAAATTAACCACATTATTTAGTTTTGCTTTTAATTTAATTGCACTATTAACAATAACAGGTTGATTAAATTTGAATTTATCAATGCCATAATTAACTTGCATTTTTAAATTCTGAACATCAGCTATTTGATCCCATAAAAATGGAAGTAGAGAAATGGTAAGGTAACCATGAGCAATTGTATTCTTGAAAGGTGATTCCTTTTTTGCTCGTTCAACATCGGTATGAATCCATTGATGGTCAAGTGTAGCATCTGCAAATTTGTTAATTTGTTCTTGAGTAATAGTTATGTATTCAGACTCTCCTAACTCTTTGCCAATTAATTTTTCTAATTCATCAAAGCTTTTTATGACTAATTTGCTCATTATTTTATTATGTTAGTAAATAATGGTGTAAAGATAGGTTTTACTCTCTTAACATAAACCATGTATGAAGTGATTTTATACATGCTTTTAATGCATAGTGATAAAGGATTTATTTTCGTTATAAGCAAAATTATGTACATGGCAGAGTGGTAGTTTTATTGCGCTAGCAAAGAATAAAAACGTTCATTTATTATTAGTAATTTTTTCATGTTGATAATTAGAATAGTATATTTGTTTCATGTTTTAGTAACAGAAGTATTATTTTTTATGGTTTATCTTACTCGTCGCGAACGTTTTAATAGTGCACATAGATTATTTAGTCCTGAGTTATCCGAAGAGGAAAACTACAAACTATATGGTAAATGTGCAAACCCTAATTGGCATGGGCATAATTATGAATTGTTTGTTACCGTAAAAGGCGAGGTAAATAAAAAAACTGGCGTTATAGTTAATTTAAAAGATTTAAGCCATATTGTAAACGAGCATATAATTGAAAAGCTCGATCATAAGAATCTAAATGTTGAAGTAGACTTTTTAACAGATAAAATAGTTTCAACAGAGAATATAATAATTGAGATTTGGAAGGTTCTTGAACCTGAAGTAGCTAAAGTGAATGCAAAACTACACAAGTTGAAATTGATTGAAACGGAAAATAATTTCGCAGAATATTACGGGGAGGACTAACATGGATATAATTAATAATGGGATAGAGGTAGATGATGATTTTGGCTATTCAAGAATTGATAGGTTTAATGACGAAAAAACCAAAATTATACAAAAACATTATGAAGGAATTCTTGAAGCTTTAGGTGAAAATATTGATAGAGAAGGTTTAGAAAGAACACCTTTACGCGTTGCTAAAGCATTACAGTTTCTTACTCAGGGATATTTCTCGAAACCTGATGAAATTTTAAAATCGGCTTTGTTTAAAGAAGACTATAGCCAAATGGTTGTAGTAAAAGATATTGAAATATACTCAATGTGCGAGCATCATATGCTACCGTTTTTTGGCAAAGCACATGTTGCCTATATACCCGATGGTACAATTACCGGATTAAGCAAAATAGCTAGAGTTGTTGAATTATTTGCTCGTAGATTACAAGTGCAAGAGCGTTTAACAAACCAAATTAAAAATTGCATACAAGATGTGCTAAATCCGGTAGGTGTTGCAGTTGTTATTGAGGCACAGCACATGTGTATGCAAATGCGAGGTATTCAAAAGCAAAGTTCGGTTACAACAACATCTGCTTTTACAGGAGCTTTCCTTAATAATCAGGCAACACGTGAAGAGTTTATGCATATAATAGGCACAAAACTGCATTAATTCTCTAATATAAAGATTCTACTATTTTTTTTGAGTGAACCCTAAGTATTAGAAAATAGATATAATTTTGCTTCTGTTGCCGTAAAAAGCAATAAAATAATTTTATTCCCCATTAAACCTATAAAAGTACAAGTAAGCTCCGTTTTATAAGTAATGAAAAATTATGATGCACATTTGACTGATATTTGTTAATTTTTATACTTTTGTCGGTTGAAATTAAATTATGAAACACTCACGAAGAATGATTATGTAAAAGTACATGGTGAAATGAGTGTTCCATGAAAATGGATTTATTTAAGCTAATATTTGCAATGGTATTGGCTTTAAAAAGATAATTTTAACTAAATTACACATAAATGAAAGCTTACGTTTTTCCGGGACAGGGCGCCCAGTTCGTTGGAATGGGAAAAGACCTGTACGACAATTCACCATTAGCTAAGGATATGTTTGAGAAAGCCAATGAAATACTTGGATTCAAAATTACCGATTTAATGTTTGAAGGAACAGACGAAGATTTAAAACAAACTAAAGTAACGCAACCTGCTGTATTTTTGCATTCGGTTATTCTAGCAAAAGTTTTAGGCGATGATTTTAAACCAGAAATGGTAGCAGGTCACTCTTTAGGCGAATTCTCAGCTTTAGTTTCTGCTGGTGCTTTATCGTTCGAAGATGGTTTAGTGTTAGTTTCTAAGCGAGCTATGGCAATGCAAAAAGCTTGTGAAGCAGAACCATCTACAATGGCTGCAATTATTGGTTTGGGCGACGATGTGGTTGAGAAAGTTTGTGCAGAAATTAACGAGGTAGTAGTACCTGCAAACTATAATACTCCGGGGCAATTGGTTATTTCAGGATCGGTTGAGGGTGTTGATAAAGCTTGTGCTAAATTAACCGAGCTTGGTGCTAAAAGAGCTATAAAGTTACCTGTGGGTGGGGCATTTCATTCACCATTAATGAACCCGGCAAAAGTAGAATTAGAAGCTGCTATTAACGAAACAGAGGTTAGTGCTCCTAGTTGTCCGGTTTACCAAAATGTAAATGCTAAACCAATATCAGATCCTGTGGAAATTAAGGCAAATTTAGTTTCTCAATTAACAGCATCGGTGCGTTGGACACAAATTATGCAAAACATGATTGCCGATGGTGCCGACTCATTTACTGAGGTTGGACCGGGTAAAGCATTACAAGGCATGATAAAAAAAGTGGATCGTAAAATGGCTTGCGAAAGTGCAAGCATTGCTTAATAAAAAAAATCTAATGATAATATCTTTATAGCGTTTATCATAAAACAATATAAAAGAGTTTTTCCGTTTGGAGAGGCTCTTTTTATACCTTTTTTTCTTAGAATTTTATTGAAACAGTTTGTTTTGTTTCTTCATGCAAACTTAAAGGAACAGGGCTAACTTTAACTAATCTTTCTAAAATAGCTTTATCCTTGTTGCTTAAAGTGCACATTGTAAAATCAAACTCAATTTTCACTTCGGCAACACGTCGAGGATTCTCACTCATTATTTTCCACGATTTGGCTTTTGCACCATCAATATTAAAACCATTTGCCTGAGCTTTAATTCCCATAATGGTAAGAATGCAACTAGCCAATGAAGTTGCCAGTAAATCGGTAGGCGAAAAGGTTTCGCCTTTACCCTGATTATCAACTGGAGCATCGGTAATTAATTTATTACCAGAACGAACATGAATAGCCTCGGTTCTTAGTTCACCTAAATAAGTGGTTTGTATTGTTTCTTTCATCAGTTTATAATTTGTGCTCATGATGAGGTTTGATTCACATGCCCTAGATTCAAGCAGGATTGTCTCAGTAATTATCTCAGCCATGGGCTGTTTTATTTAGATACAAGTAAGAGTAAAGAAAGTTTATTCTGTTTTAACAAGAGTCCAATTCTTAGGATCATAAACACTATCTTTTACTTCGTATTGCATGTAAATTGGCAAATATTTCTTTTTGGTCGATCTTGGCAAATTACCCACATAAAAAACCGGAAGAGTTCTTGATTCTGGCGGTTCAATTTTTGTAGGGTCATTTTCGTTAAAGGCAATAGCTGGGGCATCTGCATTACTCATGAATCGCCAATCTTCTTTAATATTACCATTTGAATTAAAATCTTTCACCATTAAAAGTGAATTCACTCTCCAGAAATCACGAGCCGATAGTTTTTCTTGTCCTTCTTTTCCCCATTTAAATATTCCTCCATATTCGTTTAACTCTTTGTCTGGTAAGTTGTGACTATGGTCAGCAACCATTATAATCTTTGTATTATCGTAAACATTGTTTTTCTTCATCCACTTTATCCATTTTGCAAATTCATTAATAAACCATTTCTGATTCTCATAAGAACCAACATTCATGGTTAGCTCACCATTATTATTAACTACATGCCATGGCCCATGAGTAGCTTTTGTGTGAATATAAATGAAGTTACCTTTATCATTATTTGTGTCAGATATTAAGGGTAGTAGTCTAGTAAAATTTAATTCTTTTGTAAGCGTAGAATTCTTGTTGGTTTCATTTTCCATCCTAATCCAGTCACCATTGTCGTAAATTCTAGATTTTATGAAAAGTGGTGAACCATAGAAAACTGCATTTTTCCAAAGTATAGCAAAGTCTAGTTCTTTTGCGCCGCCAATGTTTAATGATTTATTCCATTTGTTCCAGTCGGAATGCCAATTTGGTAGATAATAATCATAAGTGTTTTTATCGATTTTTGAATAAACCATTTTAGTACTTGTTAAGGAATATCCTTGCTCTTTAACTTTGTTGCAGAACAATTCAGAAGCCTCGGTAATCTTTTCGGTCATGGTATGCTTATTATCTTGATTTAATATGTCAAGATTAAAATCGTGACCCACATACATTGAACTAATTGAAGGTGCTGTATTTGTTGACACCGATAGTGTATTAGGATACCAAACAAAACCGTCAAGCTCTGTTTTTAATTCTGGCGATTCTTCTAAAATGTATTTCATGTGCATTCCCATAAAAGTATCTGGAATAATGAATATTACATTTGGTTTGTCTTTAGAAAAGGATATGGTATTAGGTAGTTTTAAACTATCCTCACTTTTGCTAAAAAAATCACCCCCACTAATTGCAGAAATAAGGCTTTGACTAGTAAGAATAAGAGTTAAAGAAACCAGTGCAATAGTTACATGTTTATGGTATTTACCAAGCAGTAACCATTTTGTTAAAAGAAAAATGGTAATTAAAAAAAGTCCTTCTGCCAAGTAAATAAAAGGGTGCATTGCTAAAGCTGATGCTTCAATATATTTACCTAGCTGTAAAGTGCCCACATTTACAGGAATTATAAAGCTATTTAAAAAGAATACAAAACTAAGAGCAACTAATATTGATGTAAATAAGAATTTTAATTTTTTGGATATTAGAACATATAAAATATAAGAACTAGCAAAAAGAATGGCAAATAGTAAAAAGTTTTTAGCCAAAATATGAATAGCAGGGAACGAGAATGTTTCAGGGAACGAGGAATATACTATAAGTGGGCTCCAGAAAAACACTAAACTTAACACATAAAAAAGAGCTAATGAATATACTATTGTCATTGATGTATTTGGCGTGAGTAATTCTGTTTTTGAGCTTTTTAAGTAGTAGATTATGGTTATTAATGTAAAGATAAAACCAGCTAAAATTATATTTGATAATGAGAGGTTAAAAACAATGCCAATGTCAAAAAGTAAAATAAAAGAACCTATTAATTGAAATAGTGCAATTGCAATTAAGGCTAACGCAGAAGTAATAAATACTGCTTTGCTTGTATGTTTTTTAGAACTGATAAAACTTTTTAATCCCAATAATTGAATCAATAAAACAAATACTAATGCTATGCTATTTAAAGCCGTATTTATACCAGTAAAATAGAATAAGCCTGCCAAGTAAAAGTATATCGATAAAAAAAGGATAGAGAAATATACTGTTGGGTCTATTCTAAATTTTGTTTTTCTAATTGCCCAAATTTGTATGCCAAGTTGCTTAATGCTGAGTGTTATGTGTCCTTGATAAAAAAGAATAATAGTAGCTAAAATACTAGTAGCAACTATACTGCCAATAATGGAACCAAATACACGTTGAATTATACTATTAAAACTATGCTGCAATGCCCAGTTTACTTGCGACCCAATTGTAATTGTTAAAAAAACAAACAACATTGGTTTAAAAGTAGGCAAAATTGTAAGTATGAAGTCTTTTGCATTTTTATCCTTTAATCTCTTTGTGTATATTTCCCCGAGGCTTGCCTCGTTTTTCTTTTGAAATTTGAAACCTGCCTGACTTATTCGGGCAGGTTTGTTTTTTTGAATTTTAATGCCTTGTGGGCTTGCCCCTAGGTAATTTACTGTGCCATTTATTTTATGCATTAAAACAAGTAAAGCAATAGAAACTGTTACGCCAATACTTATTCCCAAGCCTGAAATTAATTGCTGAAAAATGTTATTAAAGTCATTGCCTAGGGCAGAAATTACTTGCAATAAAATTACTATTGCGGTTGTTAAAAAAAAGGTGTTTAGTAGCTTTGGTAGTATGGGGATTAATCGTGCTTTAAATTCAATATATCCTTCTCTAATAAATGGGTTTTTATTCTCAACCTTTTTAAATGCTTCACGATTCGTAATGAATAATCTGAAAAAACTAAACATATTATTCATTGTCCAATAAAGTACCAAACCTGCTGGGAGGTTAAATAATAGAATTAGAAAAACACCAGCTACAACAAGCATTTGTTTTCGTTCGGCAGTATTACCATTTTTTGTGTAAAAATAGGCTGTTAGTAAATTCACAAAAGTCATGGCAATGGGTAAAAAATTAATATTGCCAAAAAGAGCATCAGGTTGACTTAGGTCGGCAATAAATGCAAAGCTTACGCCTATTAAGGGTTCAAAGTGTTCTAAATACTGATATGCCGCTATAAAAAATGGTATCTGCAAAAGCAGACTTAATATTGGAATTAAAGCACGAACTGGGCTGTAATTAAATTGTCGGTTTAATGTTTTTAAGTAATAGTACCTTTCTTGACCCTTGTAACAGTTTTTAATTTCGTCTATTAAAGGCTTCATTTTTAGCTTAGCTACATCGTCTTTCTTTTTAGCCTTTTCAATTAAAATAAATATAGGAAGCAAAAGTAACGATATTGCAAAACTCAATAGAATAATGGAAATGCCATAGTTTCCAGTTAATTGGTAGCTATATAAAAATAGTTGTTTAATTATATATATAAAGGGGGAAAGTACTAATTCGAAAACATTCATTAATTATTATTTTTATAATAAGTTACTTCCTTTATTCCGCAATTATTATGGTTAACTAATTGATAGCAACGGGGTGAGTGCTTTATTAAACGCATTCGTTTTATTATTACAACCAGCTATTAATTAACCTGTCTGCCAAACAGGCAGAAACTCACACCGTGACTTGTATATTTAAGGTACTTAGTAAGTTTTGAATTGTTTGTTTAGACACTTTTCGTGGGTTATTGTTTAACCTTTGTGTGTTTACATTGTCAATTATAATGTTTGGATTAAACTCTGATATTAATGTTGAAATATTAATACTAATGTCTATATCATTCAAAAAGACTACTAAAGCTTGTTGTGCTTTTGTAATATCAATGTTGAAAATATTAAGAATTTTATCTATTCTCTCTTTAACTTTTTCTACACCTTTGGCATCGGTACAGTCCACTTCGGTTAAATTGTAATTGTAATTTAAAAAGAAGGGTAAACTTAAAGCTACTGCATGCCCGTGTGGTATATTATAATAGCTAGTGAAAGCATACGATAAAGCATGCGGAGCTGTTGTTTTGGTAATGTTAATTGCTTTACCTGCCAAGAATGATGCTGTTTGCATCTTTTCTTTTGCCATTACATCATTCTCTTTAACTGCTTGGCGCAGATGCCCCCAAATTAATTCAATAGCTTCCAAAGCATATTTTTCCGATTCCGCATTTGCATTAACACTCCAAACCGATTCTACTGCTTGGCAAAATGCATCAAGACCTGTACAAGCTGTAAGGTAGGCATTTGCTGAATGAGAAAATACTGATGATAGAAAAACAGTATTAGGTAATATGGAAGGGTGAGCAACCGAATACTTGTTCTTATCAATATATAATACTGCAAACTGGGTTGCTTCAGCTCCTGTTCCTGCTGTAGTAGGAATAGCAATTAAAGGTGTTTTTGCATTTTCTATTTCAGCTTTCCCAATAACTATGTCTTCGTATTTATTATTTTGGTGAGCAAATACGCTAATTAGCTTTGCCATATCAAGAACACTACCGCCACCAATGGCAATAATTAGTTTGTATTCACCCTTTTTGAATAATGCAATACCTTTCTTTAAATCCTCTAATTGAGGGTTGGGGTCGAAGTCGTAAAAAGAAGTATAATTATTTTCGAGTAATTCATCAATAAAAGACTCTGCCCCCGAAGCGGGGTAAGATTTATTAGCTCGTACCACAAATATATTTTGCGATTCAATATTTTCAAGGGATAATTTTAATTGGTCAAGTTGGTTTTTATAAAAAACCTTTTGCTCAATCATGATTGCAAGTTTTTCATGAAACTTTTCTTGTTTTCTACTGGAGATATTGTTGGTCTGCCCAAATCATCGCGCGAACCTACACGTACTTTTACTTCAATAAGAATAGGACAGTTTTCTTTACTGATATTTTTAAGTGCCATGTTCAAGTCATCTGCCGACGATACCGATAATGCTGACTTATATTTATTTGCTTTTGCAAGAGCAGGGATATCTACATTAAAAGCAATAGTTGGTTGTCCGCCAACCGATTCGTGCGCCCCATTATTAATTACAATATGAATATAATTACTTGGACTTATTTCGCCAGCAATGGCTAAAGCTCCCATGTGCATGAGTAAGGCTCCATCGCCATCAATGCAAATTACTGTTTTATTTGGTTTGGCTATTGCTATTCCCAATGCTATTTGGCTCGAATGCCCCATTGAGCCTACCGTAAGAAAATCGGAGTGATGTGGCTGTTTTAATGCAGCTCTGCACTCAAATAACTCGCGTGATGTTTTACCAGTTGTTGAAACAATTATTTCGTTGCCTTTCAAGTTGTTAACAACTTGCTTAATAGCATCTTCGCGACAAAGTTCGTAATCTGTTTTAATACTTTCTTTAATAGAATAGTTATCAAAAGTTCCTTTTTTAACCACTAAGGCAAAAGGTTCATTTGTTTCCGATATTTTGCTTATAGCTTGTTGAATTTGAGCCTCTGCTTCGTTTTCATCTTTACTGAGTACCAAATATGGAATTTGCATTGCCTCAAGTAAATCTAAAGTAACCTCACCTTGCTTAACATGTTGAGGCTCGTCTTTTACACCAGGTTCACCACGCCAACCAATCATTAATAGCACAGGAATACTATAAACCTTTTTATCGGCTAACGATAGTAAAGGGTTTACCGCATTACCAATTCCTGAGTTTTGCATGTAAACCAAAGGGATTTTATTGGTTGCCATGTGGTAACCTGCTGCAAGAGCAATTGCATTTCCTTCGTTTGCAGCAATTATATGATTTGTTTTTGGCGCATTATCCGTAATATATGCACAAATATTTTTTAGCAAAGAATCTGGTATCCCACTAAAAAAGTCAACATTACTTTTTGTTAACCAGTTGTAAAAGTTCTTTGGATTTATCATTACTTGGTTCCTGGTATTAATTCTAAAATTTCTTTAATTGGCATACATTTATCATTTGCATTAGACGATCTGCCATTGGAAAGAATTGATTTTGCGACATCGACCATTGCTGGATAAGAGGCTCTTAGCATATGGTTTGCATATATTACTACGTTAATACCCCATGTTGCAAATTCATTTTCAGTTATGTGATTAAACGTAGATGGTACAACAACAATTGGAGTCGATTTATTGGTTTTGCGAAATGTTTCACAAAATTCCTTTATGTCCAATCCAGTTTTTTCCTTACTGTGTATCATTACTCCATCGGCACCTGCTTTAACATAAGCATGAGCTCTTTCTAAGGCTTCTTCAACGGTTTTTCCAAGAATCAAGCTTTCAACACGAGCAATAATCATGAAATCGTCGGTTACTTGAGCGTTTTTCCCAGCTCTTATTTTTCCACTAAAATCTTCAATTGTATCTTGTGTTTGTGGAACCGCTGTACCAAAAAGAGAATTCTTTTTTAATCCTGTTTTATCTTCAATAATTACAGCTGAAATGCCGTGGCGTTCAAGCGTTCTTACGGTGAATACAAAATGTTCCATTTTACCACCTGTATCACCATCATAAATTATAGGCTTTGTAGTACACTCTAAAGTGTCGTTTAAACCATGCATGCGTGTTGTAATGTCAACCGCTTCAATATCTGGCTTGCCTTTCGATGTTGAATCGGTTAAACTGCTTGACCACATTCCGTCAAATTCATGCTCGGCACCATTTATATTTACTTTAATGTTTTCGGCAATTAATCCAGTTAAGCCACTATGCGATTCTAAAATGCGTACAATAGGTTTAGCTTGAATTAAGCGACGTAAGCGTTTCATTCTAATTTCTGGAGTAGTACCAATTGCTTTAAGGTTTTCGTTAAGCTTTGTTGACGAAATGCCTGGTGTATAAGGAATATCAATTACTTTACCACCCCAATCTGATATGGCATCAATAACGTCTTGTCTTGTCTTTTTCTGTATACCTTCTTTCCAATCGTCGCCATGAACAACAAAATCAGGTTTCTCAGCACGTAAGTTTGGAACGTAGTCTAAGGTATTTTGAGGAATTACTTTTACTACTCCTTTTATGCTTTCAACAATTAGTTTACGTTGTTCGTAGCTTAGGTAAGGCAGGCGTTTGTAGCTTGCAATTGCTTCGTCAGTTAGCACTCCAACAGTAACTTCACCAAGCTTTGCACCTTCTTTAATAATATTTAAGTGTCCTGGATGAATTAAATCAGCACTCATGCCAATATAGACTTTCTTTGCCATAATATTAATTTTTAGCAAAACTAAAAATTAATATTCAATTAGCATGATACGAGGTGAAAATAGTTGAGTCTATTTTACCTAAAAGGAAAATAATTATGGCGTAGTATTTAGTGTTCTAAAAAAAATGATAAGTGTTTATGTTTTAGATCTTAAATCGCCTTTGTACTTAATTTGTTCTGCTTTAATATTTTCGTTGTTTAACCATTCGGGTACTTGGGTGGCTTGCTCAATCTTGTTTCGCTCTTTTTCTAGTTCATCTTCGCTATATGCATAAACCATTTCAGCGGAAACTACACCCTCCATTTTTTCTATTTGTTTAAGTTTATTTATCTCTTCCTCAGTGTTTTTTCCTTCAAGGGTAATTACTATTTTTTGGTTTTCAGAGGCATGTACTTCACACAAATTCGAATTAGTAAGAATTTCAACTATTTTATTAAAGTATGTTGATCTTGTTTTAATAATTACACTACTTATATTCATTGTCAATGTTTTTTTGCTAAACTATAATCCGTCTTCAAATTGTTTATCTAATGTAGATTCCTTTATCCCAAATTCTTCTCTAAATTCTGGTGTAAAAAGATTCTTAATATTTACTGTCACATTTGCTTGTGGGGCATGGCATTGATTGCAGTTAAAATATGCAGAATTTAGGGTTTCAATTTTTTCTCTATGCAATGTGTCGCTGGCGCTAAACTCATATTTGCCGTCTATTAGTTTCATTTTTGGGCGCAGGTTAGTAAAATGCATTTTTGGAATGGCTACAGCTCCCGTCTTTTCAACTTTATCAGGTAGGTGGCAACTTAAACAAATGTTATTATCTATTTTAATAGGGAAAAAGCCCTCAGTTGTGTGTGGTATCATAGGAGGAGCATTTTCGAAAGCTCTATTAATTGCTTCCGACTTTCCAGGTTGGGTATCTGAAAATTTAGCTTTCTCTTTTAAGTTTGTCTCTTCTGATTTTACACTTGCATCAATAAACCCAAGTTTGTTTTCATCTATACTATCGTTATTGCTATTCTGATTACAAGCTACAAAAAACGCCATCATTAAAATTATTGCTATTGCTCTCATATCTATCTTATTATTGAATTATAAATATCATTTAATTCCACTATTGTGGGTTTTACCCGCCTGCCATAGTTGCAAGGTGCAGGTTCCTTACAGCCTCGCCTGAATAACTAGTCGGGCA
Organism: Salinivirgaceae bacterium; assembly: GCA_030620515.1. Classification (GTDB taxonomy): domain Bacteria; phylum Bacteroidota; class Bacteroidia; order Bacteroidales; family SZUA-534; genus JAUXEM01. Next base: position 20,165 of record JAUXEM010000016.1, on the reverse strand, counting down.
GGTTGCTGCTAATAATTATCTCTTTTTTATTTGAAACCTCGTGAGCTTGCTCCGAGGATATTTATTTTATTGTTTTTACCCAAGTTGAAATTAAGGGCATTGTCTTCGCATACTTCAACGCATCTTCCACAATTAGTACATTCGCCCGATTTAATTAAACCATTTTGTTTGCCAATAATACTTAAAACTTGGGGTTCGTGACAAACAGCAAAACATTTCATGCAGTTTGTGCAGTTATCGTTATTGTGTTTAATTTTTAATAAAGAAAAGCGGCTAATTAATGAATAAAATGCTCCTAAGGGACAAAGATGCCCACACCACCCGTGTTTGGTAATTGTTACATCGAATATGAATAAGGCAACAATAATTGTCCAACCTGTACCTAAGCCAAAAATTATTTCTCGGTGTAAAATTGCAATAGGATTAATTGCTTCAAATGCTGATATTCCAAGCAACGTTGAAAGAATCAGTCCTAAAATCATTGCTCCGTATCTAGTTCGGCGCGATAATTTCATTTTTGGTTTACTTGCCAATTTGTTCGATGTAAAAATAGCAGCATCAGCAATAATATTTATGGGACAAATCCATGAACAGAATACTCTGCCAAATAGGAATCCATATATTAGTAAAATAATAGCAGCTCCTATTAATAAATCGGTTCCAGCCATAAAACCACTAAATAATATTTGAAGTACAGCATAGGGGTCGGTTAATGGAATAGTATCCAGAAACAAACCTGAACTGTAATTGCCTTTTAAAATAGTCCAGTTAAAGTAGTTGCCTCCCACAAATAAAAGCAGTAAGCCTATTTGGACAAAACGACGTGCTATTAAAAAGCGATATTTTCTTATAATACTCATTATTCAAATAATTCTTCGTCCGAATTTAGATAATCAATAGCCGACTCAACGTCAGTATCCTTACCTTCTTCAATTAATTTCTGATTCTTTAATTTAGACTCATCATTTTCTTTCCAGCTACGTATGTAATGGTCTCCAACATTGCCGGTTGCCAGTTCAACTGGTAGTATGAAAATTGCTGCTTTTTCAACCACACAAACCTGTTCGCATATTCCACAGCCAGTACAGTAATCGCTGTTAACAACAGGCTTTAAATTAGCATGTTTTTGAGTAAACTCATTTACTTCTTTATCAAGCACAATGGCTTTACCCATAAGCGGACAAGCGCGATAACAAGCATCGCACTGAACACCACCAAATGCAATGCACGATTCTTTGTGTATTACAGCAAGACCCATTCTTGCATTCTCAATATTTATTTCCTCAGATTTATCTTCAGACTTGTCTTCAGACTCCTTTTGCAGTTCCTTTAAATCTAATGCTCCAGATGGGCAAGCCTCGGTACAAGGATAATTTGTGCATAAGTAACAAGGTACTTTTCTAGGCTCAAAATAGGGCGTGCCAAGTGCACTAGTTTCTCCTATAGTAGCTAGTTTTAGAGTATCGTAAGGGCAAGCTTCAACACATTTCCCACACTTAATACAAGCCTGAATGAATTTATTTTCTTCAATAGCACCTGGAGGACGAAGTGTAACTGGACTACTTTGAGAAGCTTTTGCTATATTTCCCCAAACTAATCCACCACCACCAACTACCATAGCTGAGTTTAATAGTTTTTTTAATGCTTCCCTTCTCGATGTCATATATATTAAAATTATTTAATCAATTTAGCTATAACTCGCCTGCCAAAGTTTTACAGCGGGCAGGTTTCTCGAGGCTTTCCTCGTTTGTTTGTTGATATTTGAAATTTGATTTTTTGAATTTTAATGTCTCGTGGGCCTGCCTCTTTTGTTTTTTTGAGGCTTTCCCCGAGGATTATTTACTGTTAAGCTTTAAAAATTTTCACTGCACATTTTTTAAAATCAGTTTCTTTACTCATTGGGCAAGTGGCATCTAAACAAACTTTATTTATAAATACTTTTTCGTCGAACCAAGGCACATATATTAAGCCCTTTGGAGGACGATTTCTACCACGAGTTTCAACATGGCATTTTACTTTTCCTCTTCGCGATTCTACCCAAATTAAGTCGCCCTCAATAAAGCCATAATCTGCAGCATCTTTAGGATTCATATAACAAAGAGCCTCGGGAACGGCACGGTATAACTCAGGCACACGCATGGTCATTGTGCCACTATGCCAATGTTCAAGTACACGACCAGTGCACATCCACAACGGATACTCCTTGTTTGGCGACTCAGGTGGTTCCATATATGGGCGGAAAAATATTTTTGCTTTATTGGTAAAGTCAGCTTTACCAAGACTTGGGTTAATGTTTTTCAAGTCACCTTGCCCTATTTTATTTAATGCTTTACCGTAGAATGCAAAATCATTAGAACCCGCTTTTTTAACATAAGGGTCGTACTTTGCATTAAAACGCCAAAGTGTTTCTTTGCCATTTACAATTGGCCATTTAAGTCCTCTCACACTATGGTAAGTGTCAAAATCGGCTAGATCGTGACCATTTCCTAAACCAAATTTTCGGTACTCTTCCCAAATATATTTCTGAATAAAGAATCCATATCCTTCAAATGGTTTATCGTCGCTACCCAAAACTTTTCGTTTGTCGCTGGCAGCTTCGGTGTTTAAAGTATCTTGCCCAACTGGGTCGGGCCATGCAAATGATTTAGCTTCTTTATTTGCAAAAAGCACATCGTATAAAGTATCATTTGGGTTATAACCCATTTCTTGTGCTTGGCTTAATACATCGGGTAGTCCACCTTCCAAACCTGGAATTGGTTGTGCCCCCCAAACATCACGTAATTTAAAACGTTTAGCAAGTTCAACAAATTGCCAAGTATCGGGCATTGCATCACCTACAGGTGTAACTTGCTGTTTCCAATGCTGTGTTCTTCTTTCTGCATTTCCATAGGCACCCCATTTTTCAAAAATCATTGCCGATGGCAGAATTAAATCTGATACTTTTGCTGATATACCAGGATAACCATCACTACAAACTATGAAATTATCCATTTGGCGTGCAGCCTTTAACCAATGGTTTGCATTTGCCGAGTTTTGGTATGGATTACACACATTTATCCAGGCGAATTTTATTTTACCATCTTCAATGTCGCGATGGATTTTCATTAGATGCGAACCTGGTTTTGGATTGATTGTTCCGGCTGGCACTTTCCATATTTTTTCAGATATTTCGCGGTGTTTCGGATTTTTCACAACTAAATCGGCAGGTAGTCTGTGTGAGAAAGTACCTACTTCGCGAGCTGTACCGCAAGCTGATGGTTGCCCAGTTAGGCTAAAAGCGCCACTTCCTGGTTTAGATTGCTTGCCTAAAAGCAAATGAACCATATAAGCTTGCTCATTTGCCCATGATCCTCGTGTATGTTGATTAAAACCCATAGTCCAATAGGAAACTACTTTTCGTCCTTGCTCAATATATAAATCGGCAAGTTGCTTTAGTTTCTTTTTAAAATCTTCAATACTTTCCTCTGGGTCACCTTTCGATACTTTTGCCACAAAATCTAAATCGTATGCTTTAAGTGCTTTTTTAAAATCATCGTAAGATATTTTCCAATGCTTAACTGCTGACTTGCGATTTTTCATTTCCATGGTATCGCCAGCTTTGTATCCTAAATAACTTAAGGCAGTACCTTCGTCTTCACTTAAAGTTTTAGCCACTTCGTGCTTTACGGTTTCTTTCTCTTTTTCAGAGAATTTAGGATGGTCGGGTGTACGCATGCCATACCCTATATCAACCACGCCGGTGGCAAAGTCAGTGTATTTATTTACGAAATCCCAATCAATTGCTTCGCTATGATTGTACACAATTTCATGCGCAATATAATTCCAAATTGCCAAATCGGTATTTGGTTTAAAAATAATTTCTAAATCGGCTAAGTCAGAAGTTCTATTAGTGTAAGTGGACATATTAACCACCTTTACACGTTCTTTGTTAGAGAGTTTATTTTCAGTTGCACGTGACCATAAAATGGGATGCATCTCAGCCATGTTGGCTCCCCACGAAATAATGGTATCCGTTAATTCAATATCATCATAATTGCCAGCTGGTTCGTCTATTCCAAATGTTTGAATAAAACCTACCACAGCCGATGCCATACAATGCCTTGCATTAGGGTCGATGTTATGTGATCGGAAACCAGCTTTCATAAGTTTTGAAACCGCATAACCTTCCATTATAGTATGTTGACCAGAACTGAATATTCCTAAGCCAGTAGGACCAAGTTCCTTTAATGTTTTTTTAATTTGAAGCTCCATTTCATCGAAGGCACGTTTCCAGCTAACAGGTTTAAATTTTCCTTGTTTACTAAAGTTGCCATTCGCATCTACACGTAGTAATGGTTTTTTTAAACGATCCTCGCCATACATAATTTTAGCATTAAAATACCCTTTAATACAATTCAAACCACGGTTAACGGGAGCTAATGGGTCGCCCTTTACAGCTACAATTCTATCATTTTTTGTGGCTACCATAATTCCACAGCCCGTTCCACAGAATCGGCATACTGCTTTATCCCATTTCCAATTCCCTTCAGACGATGGGAGTGAGGCTGTTAATTTTTTAGGTATGGTAATTCCAGCTGCAGATATGGCAGCAATGGCAGCTGATCTTTTTATAAAATCTCTTCGATTTAAACTCATAGTATTGCGATTTAGCTGTATTTTTTTAATTTTTTAAGTCCAAAAACAACGTACAGTATCATTAGCCATATGCTTATAATAGTAAAGAAAAATGTGACTTTTAACCATATAGGTGCTTGTTTTGCCGTACTCCATAAATGACGTCCCTTAATAGCACTTTCAAATGTAGATGGTTGCACCATTATCATTTTTTGCATTGTTTTTGCAGAACCATATCCTTTTCTTGCTTTAACAATTACTTCTAGTTTACCTTCGGCATCGCCAGGCATTTTTGCATCAACATTAAAATAACCTATGCCCATTTCGTTGGTCAAGGTTTTACCTAATAAATAGTTTCCAAATGAACCTTTAATATATGCTTTTAGCTCAACTTCACTCATTGGATTATTGTCATCACCAATTGTTTTTACAACAAGCTTGTCAATATTCTCGTCAAAACTTAATGCAAGGCTAAATTTTGGAATTACAATACCTTCCAAATTTGGTTTTTTCTGTATGTAGTTTTTATTGAAACTCCTAATGTACGCTACTAAATTCCATACCTCCTCACTATCTAATGCATCTTCGAACTTAGGCATTGCACCTCTTCCTATTCTTATTTTGTAGTGTAAGGAACCATCTGTCTGGTTTTGGAACGATTCCGATGCAATATCACCTGGCTCAGGCAGCATTTTTGAGAAGTCTGCTTTTTCAGGATTCCCGTGGCACGATTTGCAGGAGTTGTCATAAATTATTTGTCCAGACAATTCCAATTCTTCGTCGAACATTATAATACTTAAATTATCGTTTTCCTCTGCTATAACCTCCCATGATTCCTGTGCTATTAGTGAAAAGCTTAAGCAGACCAGCGTAAATAATATATAAAATTTTTTATTCATGATTATTGGATTTGTTCTTTAACTTCCTCTTTAAGTTCCCAAATTGGTATTATTGGGAATATTTTTGAAAGAACCGTTGCTATAATTAAAAACAAAACAAAAGATGCTACCGTTATTGCTATTTCGGCAATTGTTGGTGTGTAATGCATAAAGCTGTCGGGCACATTTTGTATTGGATAATAAGGGTGCTGCTGAACGGGTACCACAATTAAGTAGCGTTTAAACCATGCGCCCAATAGAATTACACTTGAGATGATTAAAGATGGTAAAGGTTTTCTCATTTTCTTAAATAGTAATAAAATGAAAGGTAAAACCAACCCACCAATCTGTACAAGCCAAAACATAAGAGCATCGTGACCAAAAAGCATGCTTTTTAAATGCTCTGCTTCGCCACCTTTTAATTTGTATGCAGGAACAATTATTTCGTTAATATTGAAGTAAACATATACCAGTGCAACTAAAACCAATAGCTTTCCCATTTTATCGAAATGATAATCGGTAATGTATGATTTTAGATTATAGCTAGTGCGAAAGAAATACATACCTATTGTTACTGCTGCACAACCGGCTACAAATGCGCCTGACACAAAATAAGGTCCGAAAATTGGTGAATCCCAACCAGCACGTAATGTCATTGCAAAAAGCCAAGAAGTAACCGTGTGAATTGCCAGTGCTATTGGAATAATAAGTACGGCTAATAGTTTAAAATACTTTTTAATTAGTTTATACTGATTTGGGTGATTTGCCCATCCTAAAGAAAGTATTTTGTACATCCATTTTTGTATTCGTGGTAATCCATTTTGCTTCTTACTTAGTAATGCAATATCAGGAATTAAAGGAACATATAGTAAAAGTACACTAACTGCAACGTAGGTTAAAACGATTGCTATATCCCAAATAATTGGAGACTGAATACGTCCATGTAAAAAAACATGATGCAGTCTGTCTGGGCGACCCATATCGGAAATTATAATTAGACCGGCTACCATGGCAAACGAAACAGCTATAATTTCTGCTATGCGTGAAATAGGCATTATCCATTTAGAACCAGCTAAGCCTAATACTGAGCTTATTAGCATTCCTATTAAACTTGCTGCTACAAAAAATACAAAATTCGATATGTATATTCCCCATGAAACAAAGTCGTTAAGTCCAGTTACACCAAGACCATTTCTAATTTGTTGGTAGTAGAAAAACATACAAACTACTAGAGTAACCATTAGAAAACCCATCCATATTATTGATTTTTTACCCCATTTAACGGGGGCTAATAAATCTTTTTCGATGGTTGCAAATTTTTCGTTAATATTTTCCATAAAAGTACTTTTAGCTATTTTCTCTTGCAGGTAAATAATATACACTTGGTTGTGTTCCCAGTTCAGGCATTAAAGTATAAGCAGAATTTTGTTTTAGTAATTTGCTTAAACGAACCGTCTCTTTAGTGGTGCCATTAGTAACTAAGTCTTCATTAGCATCGCCAAAATAATAAACACCATTTGGGCAAGCCGAATTGCAATAAGGTAGTTTTCCTTCTCTAATTCTATCGGCACTAAATGCACATTTGGTTACGGTTCCTTTTTTCTGAGGAACATTAAGTTCCATGTTGTAGGTTATATCTTTATATTCTTCGGAATCGCGTGGTTCGGTCCAATTAAAAGTACGAGCTGAGTAGGGGCATGCAGCTATGCAAAAGCGACAACCAATGCAACGCTCATTGTCAACCAATACAATTCCATCTTGGCGTTTAAATGTAGCATCTACTGGGCAAACTGTTACGCACGGTGGGTTATCGCAATGTTGGCATAATTTAGGCATAAAATAGGTTTGTCCGCTACTGGGGTTCTCCATTTCTAACACATTCAGATGGTGTTGTTCAGGCTTTAATTGATGCTCAGATTGACAAGCTTTCATGCATTTTCGTTCATTACGGCATTTACCCAAATCAATAACCATAACAAACTTTTTGCCTGGAATACCTTCACGACCTATTTTGTTCAAATAAGATTTGTCAGTGGTATCAATAGCTAAGCCATTTTCAGAATCAATTTCAATTAATTTGTTATCGGGTGTAAGAACCTTAGTCTTTTTATCGGAACTGCTACTACATGCTGTGAATAGTATTGCAGGAGCTGAAATAGCACCAACACCAGCAACGCCAATATTCTGTAGAAATTTTCGCCTAGATTGTTTGCCTTTTTCTTTATTCCCCATCTTATAATTTTAAAATAGTTATGTTGTTATAGTCAAATTTACTATTTTAATAAGCCATTGATTGTAACAAATGTGACACTAAACTTATTTTGACAAGACTAATTGTATTAAGATGAATTTGACTTATGTTTGATGTCATAGTATTACTACACAATAGTACTTTATCATCATTTTATATCTATATTTAAAATGGAATTTTAATATTATAATTATGCAGCCAGTTTTTGCCAAAGATATTGTTGAACCTTGTAATGATAAATGCAGTTTTTGTTTTTTAAATTTTGCCGATTTATTAAGTAGTAATTACTTATTTAATGGTTTTAAACCTAGGGCTGTAGGAGATATGATTAAAACTCATAAGCATAGGGTTGTAGAGTATTGTAAGGGTGATATAATATTTAGTAATGGAGATGTAATAAACAGCTTGCTCATAATTGTAAAAGGCAATATTGTTGGCGAAGTAATTGGTGCTGAAGGTAAAGTGTTGCATATTGAGGAATTTAAAGCTCCAGATGCATTAGGAAGTGCTTTTCTTTTTGGAAAAGATAATACTATACCTTATGATATAGTTGCAAAAAGTGATACTAGGTTATTGGAAATACCAAAGCGTAATTTACTTAAGTTTTTAATGAGTGATGAACGTATTCTTCAAAACTATTTAAATATAATAACATGTAGAGCTCAAAATCAATCACACAAGATTAAGCTACTTGGTTTAAATACACTTAAAGGTAAAGTTGCTTATTATTTAAACGAGCAATTAAAGAAGGGGAATAGCGATTCGTTTGTTCTTGATAAAACACAATCGGAATTAGCCGAAATGTTTGGTGTTGCACGCCCTTCGGTAAGTAGAGTTTTAAAAGAGATGGATGAATTGGGAATAATTATAATTAACAGAAAAGTAGTTACTGTAATTAATATCCCTACACTTGTAGATTTAATAAAATAAGATTGTTTTTTACGAATTTGGTAGGTTTTAGCTTTGTTATTTTAGAAACCAAGTCTAAAGTCGTTGCTCGTGGATGCTTTTTTATTGGTCAGGTTTAACGAATTTTTTTCACTTTAAAAAAGCCACCTTGATTTCTCACGGTGGCTTCTGAATTTATATTACAAATTTAATAGTCTTATAATATAGGAATTACAATACTCCTTGGTCAAGCATTGAATCAGCAATTTTGATAAATCCAGCAACGTTTGCTCCTTTTACGTAGTTTACGTAACCTTCAGCATCGGTACCATATTTAACACATGATTTATGAATTTCAACCATAATAGCGTGAAGTTTTTGATCTACTTCTTCAGCACTCCAGTTTAATTTCATTGCATTCTGGCTCATTTCTAAACCTGAAGTAGCAACACCACCTGCATTTGCAGCTTTACCTGGTCCAAATAAAATTTTATTTTTCTGGAAAATCTCAACAGCTTCAGGAGTACAAGGCATGTTAGCACCTTCGCTCACACACATAACTCCGTTATCTGCTAATTTTTGAGCAGCCTCACCGTTTAGCTCGTTTTGTGTTGCACAAGGTAATGCAATGTCAACTTTTTGTTCCCATGGAGTTTTTCCAGGAAAGAAAGTAGCCTCAGGATACTCGTCAGCATAAGGTTCAACAATATCATTGTTTGTTGCACGTAGCTCAAGCATGTATTCAATTTTGTCGCCGCTAATTCCTTTTGGGTCATAAATGTATCCGTCAGGTCCAGATATAGTAACTACTTTAGCCCCTAATTCGGTAGCTTTTTGAGCCGCACCCCAAGCAACGTTTCCAAATCCTGAAACGGCAACAGTCTTACCTTCAAAGCTTTGCCCTTTTGATGCTAGCATCTCTTTAGCAAAATATACGTTTCCGTAACCAGTTGCTTCCGGACGAATAAGTGAACCACCCCAGTTTAACCCTTTCCCGGTTAAAACACCAGTATGCTCGTTGCGTAGTTTCTTGTACATTCCGTACATGTAACCAATTTCGCGACCACCAACACCTATATCACCAGCAGGTATGTCAGTGTCAGGTCCAATGTGGCGGAATAACTCAGACATAAAAGCTTGACAAAAACGCATTATTTCCCCATCTGATTTTCCTTTTGGATTAAAGTCTGATCCACCTTTACCACCACCTAATGGAAGGGTTGTTAGACTGTTTTTGAAAATTTGCTCAAAACCTAAAAATTTAAGAATGCTTAGGTTTACACTTGGGTGAAAACGCAATCCACCTTTGTAAGGTCCTATAGCACTGTTAAATTCAATTCTGTAACCACGGTTTACATGAACTTCACCTTTGTCGTCAGTCCAAGTTACACGGAACATTAATGTTCTTTCTGGTTCACAAATACGCTCAACTATTTTGGCATTGTCGTACTTTGGATTTTCGTTAACAAAGTCAACAATTGTTTCCAAAACTTCTTTTACTGCTTGAAGAAATTCACTTTGACCAAGGTTTTTCTTCTCAACATCGGCCATTATCTTTTCTAGATTCATACCAACTTACTGTTTTTATAAAATATCTTGTAAAAAAAACTTAAAAATTAATTCAATAATTAGGTGTTATTTTCCCTAATTATTTTGTGTAAAGTTTGGTGTTTGTTTTAAAGTGTGCAACATATTCTACAACACTAAAATAGAACATATTTATTTATGCTAAATGTCACGTTTTGTAAAGACAACTCATTAAGTAATTGTATATCAATTTAATATGCTTGTTGTATTTTTTTTGGCTTTTTAATTAAAGCTTTGTTGTTTTTACCGTCAATTTTTATTTCCATAGGATGTTTGAATTGAACATGTCGTAAAAATTCATCTTCATATTTTGCAGGTTTCGAATCTAAAAAATCGGTATCGAAAAAACCGTCATTAATAAACGGATTTATTGTAAAGTAACCGACTCTAAACGAGGTTAGGTTTTGGAAGAAATGTGTTCCTTGGCTTGGGTCAATTCTATAATCTTTTAATCCTGATTCAATAATTACTCTAGCTTGGGATATTTGCGACCATTTAATAGGGATACCAAGCCAATGATCGCTTGAGCCCCATCTACCTGGGCCTACAAGAATGTAATTTTTATCAGCTTTAGTAAAATCATTATTAAGACGTTCTAGGATAGGTACAATTAAAGGGTTGTTTGCTGCATCAAAAGTATTTGGTTTGATATATATTATATCATATACATCTTTAATTATTCCATTGCCTAGTGCGGTATCTGATTTTAGCAGCCAATCCTCTTTTTTATCTTTTGATATATCAACAGACGCTGTTTCTTCATTTTCTACAATTGGTCTTATTTGTAAAAAATTGAATATAAATGGTTCTCCTGGTTTAGTATTTAAATTTGCAGCAAATTCTATTTCTACAGGGTTATTCATTTCTTGAGCACCAATGCGTAAAAGTGTCTCAATAATTTCAGCTAATGGGAACGAGTTGTATTTTAATATATTAGCAAACGTAATTAGTTTTTTTCCAGAATAATTAACTCCATCTCGAAGAATTGAATCCTGATAATCGAATGTTGATGCTATGTGTGAAATAGATTTATCATCCTCGGCAACTTTTATTTTTAATCTTTCTAAATTTATTCCGTCGTCGGTTGAAAGTTTAAATTCTTCAATGTCAGTATTTATCGAGTAAAAGAATTTTTGTGTATCGCGAAGAGCCATATTTGGGTTGGAAACTTGCAATACTTTTTTAGGGTATTTTGGACTAAAACGCAAGGATTTACCACCATCAACAATTTGTTTACCTAAGCCAAGAGCAATACTAACGGTTCCATCTTCTGGTTTTTCAGGATCGATAGGATAAAAATTTATTGATCGAGCAACTCCAGATAGAGTTGGGTAAAATCTGTTACCATATTGGCTTCCACATACTTCTTGAATTAGAATGCCCATTTTTTCTTCATCGATAACATTTTTAGTAGCTTTCATATAAGCTTTGCTATTTTTAAAGAATGTAGAAGCGTACACACTTTTAATGGCTTGGCAAAGCATGCTCATCATTTGTTCTCTATAATCAGAAAAGGGAACCATGTACGTGGAGTATATGCCAGCAAATGGTTGGTAGTGTGAATCTTCAAGCACGCTGGAAGATCTTACTGCTAATGGTTTGTTATTTATATCAAGATATTCATGTAATGCTGGAATGATATTTTCTGGCAAAGTTGCCCTGTTAAATGCTTCAAGTATCTCATTGTCGTCTGATTCCGATAAAGCAACACCATATAGATTGTTTTTATCCATAAATTCATCAAAAACCTCCGTAGATAATACGATGGTTCGAGGGATTGTAATTGCTACATTTTCGAATTGATAGAGAATTTGGTGCTTTTTTATGATACTATCAATAAATGCTAATCCTCTTGCTTTGCCACCCAAAGACCCATCGCCAATTCTTGAGAACATGCAATATTTATCGAAATTTTTGTTGCTATATTTAGTAATAATTCCTCGTCCACGATTTAAACGGTATTTAGACATTTCATTGTGCATGTATTCTCTTACTTCATCGCAATTGTCAAAATCGTCAATCTGAGCATCTCTAAAAATAGAGCCTAATGAGAAAAGAGCACGGGCACTAAACCATCTTGAAAAGTCATTTTTTTCAGAATGATAAATTAGTGATTCATCTGGAATAGTAAGAATCAGGCGCTGGAATTCCTTAAGATTTGATGCTCTGCCCATAATAGAGCGATCAGGTTTACGGAATATAAAGTCACCAAAAGCAAAATTGCGCCTAATAAACGTACTTAACTCTTTATTTAATTTCGATGAGTTTTTACTAATGAATAGTGCGCCAATTTTTTCCGCAGTTTCTTTATTCTCAATTTCAGAAGATTGAATTAGAACAGGAAGATGTTTATTGTCTTTTCTAATGTGATTATAGAATTGAAACCCTGCTTCTGGTTCTTCTTTGCCATTCCTTTTGTATCTAACATCTGTAATTACTCCAAGCATATTGTGTTTATACTTTTCATAGTATTTTACGGCATCATCATAATTGGTTGCTAATATAATTTTAGGACGCCCTCTTTTTCTAAGCATTTGTTGAAACTCATTGGCTCCTTCCTGCTTAAAATCTTGCGATTGTTGTAATACAATTTTATATATGTTGGGTAAATAACTGGAATAAAACCGAATATTATCTTCTACTAAAAGAATAGTTTGCACCCCTACAATATCAATATCATTGCGGGCATTCATTTTATCTTCTAGTAGTTTAATAATTGCTAATAGTATTTCAGTATCACCCAACCAAGAAAAAACATAATCAATTGCGCTTAAATCTTCTTTTCCCATACGTAAGCGTACTTCTCGTGAAAAGTGAGTTAGAACTATAATTGGAATACGTGGATTATGCTCCTTTATTATTTTCGATAATTTAAATGCATCAGTATCATCAATACTAAGCATAGTTATTACCATGTCAATATTGTCCTTTTTTAATATCCGCATTGCTTTTTCCGATGAGCTTGCGTGTACAAAAACAGGAGGGTACCTTAGGTTTAACGATACATATTCTTCAAAAATTTGTTCGTCAATTCTGCCGTCTTCTTCAAGCATGTAGAAATCGTAATTACTACAAATTATTAGAACCTTATAAATCCTCTTTTGCATGAGCATTTTAAAGGCAGTTTCGTTAATATAGTACTTTTTTGTTTTTAGATAGTCTTTATATATGGACATGAGTGTGTATTTAATTATATATGACGTTTTCTTTTATAAATAGTTTAGCAATTTAAAAAAAAAGGGCGAACTGTTAATTCGAATCCTGTAATTATTATTGGTATTACAGTACATTTAATAATTAAACGAACGATTAATTATTATCTTATTTGAACTAATGTGAGAAAAGGTTGTTATACTTATTTAAAAGCTAGTATATATCTATCTATAGTAATAAGACCTTGAATCCGCAAGTTGTGGTGTCAGTTGCTTGCTTTTTTTTGGCAAACAGCTTGATTGATTGGGGTTTATGATAGTATAGCTAGCGCCATTAAAAAAGTACTCATGCCGTGACTATCAAATATTTAACTTTAACAGTTGCGGAATTAAGGGTAGGAGTCAAAATAATTGTTTTTTTTTGATAAAACTCTTGTTGTTTTTCTTTTAATTAATTATCATTGCAACGATTTCAAGGGATTAGATATAAGTTAGTTTCTTTCATACTCCCTTATTTTTCGTGAGTCCATTTCAAAATACTTACAAATAATCAAAAAAATTCGATTAAATAAATCACAAAACATGATGTATGATATTCTTGAGTTGAACAAGAAACTTGTTCCTGAATTAAAAGAAATTGCTAAAAGCTTGAATGTAAAGAAGTTAGAGACTCTTAGGAAGCAGGATTTGATTTACAAAATACTTGATCAGCAAGCAATAGTTGCTTCTCAAAGCAAAAAAGCAGTTAAGAAAGTTTCGTCTCCGGAAACAAATATTGCTAGTAAAGTAGCTAGTGAAGTAGCTAGTGAAGCGCCAAAACGCCCCAGAGCGCGCACTCGTACTATAAAAAAGGATGTAATAACAGAAAAGATTATTAGTGTAAATCCACAAAATAAAGTGGAAAGACCCGAACAGCCTAATGTAGTTGGATCAACTAAAGTGTCAGAAAAACCTGCTGTTGAAAAAGAAACTCCCAAAGAGAGTGTTATAGCTCGTGTTTCTCACGATAAAATACCAGAGAAGGAAGAATTTAAACCTATTGAAAATACTCGTTTAGCAGACAGCTTAAAAGATGCTGATAAGCCCACAAAAAGAGTGGTAGAATCAAGAGAAGATAAGCCTAGAAAGGTGGAGAAGCATGAGCGCACAGAAAGACCAGAAAGAACGGAATACAAGAAGAAGGTAGAGCGACGAGAGGATAAACCAAAGTATGAGTTTGATGCTATAATAACGACATCGGGCGTACTTGAATTAATGCCTGATGGTTATGGGTTTTTACGATCCTCTGATTATAATTATTTGAATTCGCCAGATGATATTTATGTAAGCCAATCTCAAATAAAATTATTTGGATTAAAGACTGGTGACACAATTAGTGGTGCAATACGACCTCCAAAAGAAGGAGAGAAGTATTTTCCATTAATAAAAGTTGAAGCAATTAATGGAAAACTACCAGAAACAGTTCGTGATAGAGTCCCTTTTGATTATTTAACACCTTTATTTCCTGACGAAAAATTTAATTTAACAGGACATTCTCAAAATTCATTATCAACACGTGTGGTTGATATGTTTGCTCCTATTGGAAAAGGGCAAAGGGGCTTAATAGTTGCACAGCCTAAAACTGGTAAAACAGTTTTGCTTAAAGAAATTGCAAATGCTATTGCAGCTAATCATCCTGAGGTTTATTTAATAGTTTTGCTTATTGATGAACGACCTGAAGAGGTTACCGATATGGCTCGAAGTGTAAATGGCGAAGTTGTTGCTTCAACATTTGATGAGCCAGCTGAAAAGCACGTAAAAGTTGCTTCAATTGTACTTGAAAAGGCAAAACGTTTAACCGAATGTGGACACGATGTAGTTATTTTACTAGATTCATTAACTAGGTTGGCTAGAGCTTACAATACAGTATCACCAGCTTCAGGTAAAGTATTATCTGGTGGTGTTGATGCCAATGCCTTACACAAACCTAAGCGCTTTTTTGGTGCTGCTCGTAATATTGAGAATGGTGGTTCGTTAACTATTTTAGCAACAGCACTTACTGAAACTGGATCAAAAATGGATGAAGTTATTTTTGAAGAGTTTAAAGGTACAGGTAATATGGAATTGCAGCTTGATCGTAAGCTTTCAAATAAAAGAATGTATCCATCTGTGGATATTAACCTTTCGAGTACTCGTCGCGATGAGTTATTAATTGATAAAGATAGCTTAAGTCGTTTATGGGTATTAAGAAACTATTTGGCTGATATGAATTCGGTTGAAGCAATGAATTTTTTACGAGACCGTTTAAGGAACACTCGTAGTAATGAAGAATTTCTTATCTCAATGAATGATAAATAAAAGATAACATTAAATATTTTTAAAGGGGCTGTTCATTTATGAGCAGCCTTTTTCTTTTTCTTTTTATTGTAAAATAATTTTTATTTCGTTAAATTTGATATTGTGCAACCCCATAAAATGTTTTATCATGAATATCGAGATTAAGAAGCTTGATGAAAAAGATTTTAAAAAGTTAGGAATTTGTAATTGGCCAATTTGGGAAAAAGAAGAATCCTCTTTTGAATGGATTTATGATGAGAAAGAACAGTTTTATTTAATTGAGGGCAAGATTAAAATTCGTACGGAAACATCAGAATTCGAAGTTAATCCTGGTGATTTTGTTGTTTGCCCTAAAGGATTAAATTGCAAATGGGATGTTGAAAAGTACGCAAAAAAGCATTATCATTTTATTGAGGAGTAGGTTTTTCAATAAGGATGTCAAATAAAAAAAGCTGCCTTAAAAGGCAGCTTTTTTAATATGTTTATTGATTGTAAATTTACAATAGTGGTTTTACTACTGCTACTAATTCAGGTAAATCCATATCAATGCTTTTTAAGTACTCAATGGTTGGTACTCCGTTAGAATTCCATCCTCTACGTTTATAAACTGCATCTAATAGTAATTCATATTGAGCTTCACGATGTTTTCTTAAAGCAGCTTTCTTTTCATCGGTTGTTTTTCCTTCAGGATTATAACCAATGGTTTCTTTAAGTTGCTTATCATATCTTTCTTGACGTGATTCGTACTCCTCGTTAGTAACTGGTCCTGCAGCGCGATAAGGTTGCGCATCAAATTCACGAGTACCATAACCTCTACGTATATTTAAAATACGTTGGTAGCTATAAACTCTTTCCGATTGACGAATCATTTCGTGCTTATCAAATTCTTTACCTGTTACAGCTTTAAATATAGTTACATAATTATCAACGTGCTCAGGTACTTTTGCAGGTTCATCAGTTTCGGCATTGCCTACAGGCTCTACGTCATTCCAAGGTAATTTACAAAGTCCGTTTAATCCGAACCAAGTTCTAAACATTGGGAAATAGTGTAATGCTTCTGCTTTATCTTCAAATGTAGGAATTTGATTGTTTACTGCATCCATAAAGATAAGCCAAGCTTCATCATGCTGAGGACCTTTATTGGTCATTGCAAAACCACCTTGTTGAGCTAACGATTCTTTTGATACATACTCAGAATACTCAAGGTTCTTGTTAACCATGCCTATATCGTCTAAGAATGCTTTCTCTCCCCATCCTTTTTCAGCAAATATGATTTTCATTTTGGCTATACCTAAGCCAATAATTTTACCAAATTCCTCGCCACGTGCTAATTGATGCATTGCCTCAATTGCAGCTTCTTTGTTACCAAAGTTAAGTTCTAAGCCACCAGTACGTTCTTTATTTAGAATGCCGTTTTCATAACATTCCATTACAAAAGCCATAAGTGTACCCCATGTAATGGTACAAATACCATATGTGTCGCAATAAAAATTTGCTTCTATAATATAGTCAGGATCAAAAATACCACAGTTTGAACCTAAACCGGCAGCATTTTCATATTCTGGTCCATCAACAATAACCTCTTGTCCTTTGTAAGGACCTGTATTTAATTTGTAATTATCTATGCCTTTAGCACAGCTCATGTTACAACCTAACCAACATCCATCAGGAACACCTTGAGTAAAGCGTTTTTTCCATTCTACGGAGTCAATGTTATTAATGTCTTTATGAGCACCAAATTTATAATTGTGGGTAGGTAGTAAATCGTAATCGTTCATTATCTCCATAAGGTGAGCAGTACCCATTTGCTTCATTTTGCATTGAGAATCATCTAGATCACGCATCTCACGATTAAAATTCTTTCCTCGTTCCTGAATAGCAGGTAAATCAACAACGTTGTTACGCTTACCATCAATATTTTTAACCCTAGTTACTAAGGCTTTAATTTTCTTATTGCGGAATACACTACCAATACCACCACGACCAGCTTGCTTAAGTCTTACTTCTTTACGTTTTTTATCGTAAAAACTGAAGTTAAGCATTCCAATTAAAGAATTGTCTGCTGCTTTACCAGCTGATACAACTGAAACATTTATTTCTTTACCCTCTTCGGCGTACATTTTCGTAAGCTGAAGTGCTAATAAGTGACTGTCAGCCTCTTCAAGTGGAGCTTCTTCAATGCGAATTGTTTCAGTAAGCTCGTCAATAACAATTATTACATCGTTTTTAGCTTTACCTTGAATTTCAATAGCATCGAATCCACAGAATTTTAAGAATGGACCATAAAAACCACCCACATTACTATCCATAATGAAATCGGTTGGCGATACAGATACTACTAACGATTTTCCAGTACCTGAATATTGTGTAATTCCAGCAATTGGACCAGGTGCAATAACAATTTCATTTTCGGGGTCGTTCCATTTGGTATCTGGCTTTGTACCTTCCCAAAGAAGTTTTAAACCAAATCCTTTACCACCAATGAATTTGTCTTTCATTAATTGGTCAACCTTTTTTTCCTCGATACGATTATCGTCAAGATTTACATAAAGAGTACGGTTGTTATATCCCTTATCAATAGGATGCCATTGATATTTATACTCCTTAATAAGTTTGTGAGCTGCTTTTATAGCTTCTAAATTCATTTATATTCCTCCTATATTTTTTAGTAACTAATGCAAAAATAAGAAATACTTATGGCTGAATCATGAAAAATGTCATTATGCATTGTTTTGCAAATCGGTTAGAGTCAGTTATTTAGATAAAAGGTAGAATTGATTATTTGAAATATGTGTTGAAGTGGTTTATATTCAGCTAATTAGAATTTGTTGCTATTAAACAAAGAATGATTTAATGTGAAATATGTTATATAAAACATAGAAAAAAAAGCCTATTGAAATTGTTTTATTTTGCTGAATTTATTTCTTACTTATCTTTAAAGATTACAAACAATAGCTGCTTTTAAATGTATTAAAGAGGTAAATATTTGATGATGACATACAAAGAGATAAGAGAAAAATTACAAAATAAAAAAGTTGGTATTGCAGGCGTTGGTGGTTTAGGATCAAATTGTGCTGTTTCGCTTGTTAGAGTTGGGGTTAGACGGTTGGTATTGGCCGATTTTGACATTGTTGATGAATCAAACCTAAATAGACAGTTTTACTTTTATGATCAAATAGGCATGAAAAAAGTTAAGGCTTTAGCTGATAATCTTTATAGAATAAATCCTTATTTAGAACTTACTATTTTTGATAAAAAACTTACGCCTGTCGAATTATTAGCTAATTATAGTGATTGTGATGTTATGATTGAAGCATTTGACGATTCGCGTGAGAAACAAATGTTAATTGAAACAATGCAGGACAAATTCCCTAATATGCCTTTAATAGTTGGTTCCGGAATGGCTGGTTGGGGTGAGTCGAACGATATTAAAATAACGAAATACGATAATATATACATATGTGGAGATAGTATAAGCGAAGTGTCTGAGGAATTACCTCCTTTGGGTCCTCGTGTTGGAATAGTTGCAAATATGCAGGCAAATCAGGCAATTGAGTTATTACTTGGAAAAATGAATGAATATGGAGATAACTTTAAATAATAGAACCGAATTTTTGGATTTGGATAATTTAACCGTGAATGAGTTACTTAAAGTAAAGAATTTTACTTTTAAAATGCTAGTTATTAAAATAAATGGTAGGCTGATTAAAAAAGACCAATACAATGATGCGCATATAAAGGATGGTGATAATGTTATGGTAATGCATTTGATTAGTGGTGGTTGATTAAGCTAAATCATCATTATTCTTTTTTTTTAAAACTTGCTAATAAGTTTCCTTAGTAATATTGCTTAATATAAAATTTGATTTATATTTTTGCTAAAAATATAAAGTATGACAAGCAAAAAAATTTGGCATATAACCTTTCCTATTCTTCGAAATAAGTTCGTTTTAACAATTCTTATATTTGGTGTGTGGTTATTATTGTTCGACCAAAATAATCTATTAGATCGATATCAAGATGTACAAAAACTAAAGCAAATTGAGCAAGAAAAAGATTATTTTATTAATAAGATTGAAGAGGATCAACGGCAAATTAAAGAGTTAGAGTCGAATAGAGATAATTTAGAGAAATTCGCTCGCGAAGAGTACCTTATGAAAAGAGATGATGAGGATATTTTTATTGTGATTAAAGAGGAGTAGGGTTGTCTTTAGACAGATTGAAAAAGATTGATAGTAGATTAATGAAAAAGATTGAGTGAGATTGATTGAGATTGAAAGGAAGAGATTGATGGGATTGAAAGAGATTGAAAAGAAGAGATTGATGGGATTGAAATAGATTGAGAAAGAAGAGATTGAGAAAGATTGAGTGAGATTGAAATAGATTTACTTTTTTGAGATTTTATAAATAAGACCTAAGTTGAGCGATTCGAGCGTAGCAAAGTAGCGCTTTACTTAGGTATAACCCCGACCTAGGAAT
>JAUXEM010000061.1 GCA_030620515.1 Salinivirgaceae bacterium | reverse complement strand
ACCTGTACTAATATGCACTACACTTGCTGTTTTAATAGCATCTATTAAAATAAATTCACAAGGTAAAAAAGCCCTTGAAGAAAAGAGCAATGCAATTCTATCCTTAAACATTAAAAAGTTTATTGAATACCATCAAGATGGAAGCGTTCTTTTCGATGAAAATACAGATACTATATCAATCAAAAATACTGAAAACTATCAATTTCGCATTTCATCTACACACCCCGAGAATCCTAAATATTTGGCTACCAAAAAAGAATCAAGGTTTATTAAAGAATTTGAGAAAAGCAATTTAAACGAAATTGAATATATTGATAAGGAAACCAATTCACTTTGGGTTATGCGCCCGCTATACATGGATAAAGCTAAAGGATGCACAGACTGCCACGAACCATTAGAGAGCTCAAGCAATAGTCAGATTGCAGGCAACGAATTAAGAGGATTATTTTTAGTTAGCTCAAAAATTGAACCTTTACAAAAAGAAGTTAAATCGGCTATTTTTCAAATTTCATTTATAGGAATAATTATAATACTGTTAGCAATAATTATAGGTGTAATAGTAATTAGAAAAATAATTACTGCTTTTTCTAAAATTATTCAAGCAAGCCAAAAAATATCATTGGGAGATTTAAATGTCAAAATAGAAATTGATAGGAAAGATGAACTTGGTATCCTAGCAAACGATCTACAGAAAATGATTAATAATTTAAAGAGTACAATTGAAAGTATTCTGCAAGGTGTAGAGAATATGTCTTTGGCAAGTACAAATATAAATACAGCATCAAAGCAGCTAGCCGAAAGAGCTAACGATCAAGCATCGTCTGTCGAGGAAGTTTCAGCATCTATGGAACAAATGGCGGTAAACATTCAACAAAACTCCAGCAGTGCACAGCAAACAAAAGATATATCGAAAAAAGCTGAGAGAGAAATACTAGAAAGCAGCGATTCAGTAAACCAAACTACAGAAGCTTTAAAGCTAGTTTCTGAAAAAATTTCTATTATTGATGATATTGCCTCTCAAACAAATATCCTAGCTTTAAATGCAGCTGTTGAATCGGCGCGTGCAGGCGAGCATGGAAAAGGATTTGCTGTTGTAGCTGCCGAGGTTCGTAAACTTGCAGAGCGCAGCCAAGTTGCGGCTACTGAAATTGTTAACAATACAAAAAACAGTGTTGGTGTAGCCGAAAAATCAAGCACATTATTAAAAGGGCTAGTTCCGTTAATTCAGGATAATGCAAAATTAGTACATGGTATTTCTATTGCAAGTAACGAACAAAGTGCTGGTTCAGATCAGGTTAACAACGCAATACACCAAATAAATCAATCATCACAAGAAAATGCCATAGCATCAAAAGAGCTATCTGATATATCTGATGAAATGTCTAGACTTGCCGCTCAACTTAAAGAAACAGTTACCTTTTTTAAAGTGGGATCCAATAAATAGTTTCATTAATTTTCGAAAGTGCTCTTTCTTTTTTTGCTAATTTTGTTAAAAACTAGCAAATGATACCAATAAAATCAAGCAATACAAAAAGCTCATCGATTATAGCTATGGGTGAGCGACTAGCTAATGCTGCAACTAAAACTGGAAAAGAGTATTTGTTACTTAACAGAGGTGTTAATTCGGTGGTTAATATTGACATTAACAAAGTAGTTAAGGAAATTGATTTTAATTCGGATGCCATACAAGTATATCCGGGAAGTAAGGGGAAAGCTAATTTACGTAATGCAATAAACAAGGAGTATTTTAACGATCAAGCAAACACAAAAAACATATTAATTACCGGGGGTGGTATTTCTGGTTTAGATATTGCTTTTCAAAACATTAATGTAGATGAGATTTTACTTCCTAACTTCTTTTGGGGCACATATGTTCAAATCCTCAACTTAAGAAATATCAATTTTTCATCCTACAAAAACTACGAAACTCTTATTGAACAAGGAGATAAACTAAAAGGGAAAGCTATAATTATTTGCGACCCTGGAAATCCATTGGGTGAAAAACATGACGATAAAGAACTATTAAAAACAATTAGCACATTAAATAAAGCTGGTGCCATTATTTTATTTGACAGCCCTTATCGACGGTTATTTCTCGACAATACTGATACCTTTTATCAGCAATTATTACAATTTTATAATGTGGTAATTATAGAAAGTTTCAGCAAATCGATAGGTTTAAGTGGACAACGTATTGGTTTTATTCACTGCTCCGATGAAAATTTTATAAAAGAAGCCACTTTGCGTATTTCTTATGCTACCAATGGTATTAACGGATTTGCTCAAACCTTGGTAAGTGATTTACTATTTACTGAGCTTGGCAAAAAAGCAGTAAGTGACTTTAAGTTGACAACAACAACAGCCATTGCAAAAAATATTAAATACATTAAAGACCATAAGCTTTTGGCTAATGATTTTTATGATGGTAGTATATCTCAAGGCATCTTTGCCGTTGTAAATAAATCAACCGAAGAATTATTCACAAAACGTATAGGAAGCGTGTCGTTAAACTATTTTACCTTAGTACCAAATATTGAGTATGATAGCTTTTCAAGAATTTTGCTTGCAATTCCACATGAAAAGTTTGTATCTTTCTTCCGGACTTTAAAATAAACATAATTAAAAGTTAGTAATATGTGTGGCATTGCAGGAATTTTTGCTTTTAACGAAACAGGACGTGAGTATTTTAAAAATATCGATTCTGCAGTAAACACTCTAAAACAAAGGGGGCCAGACAAACAGCAAGCTATAGAAAGTGGAAACGTTTGCTTGGGTCATGCCAGGCTTTCAATTATCGATTTATCGGATGCAGCTTCGCAACCAATGACTGACATTACTAAACGCTACACCATAGTTTTTAATGGCGAAATATATAATTTTAAAGAACATCGTGAATACCTTGTTAAAAAGGGATTACCATTGCGTACAAATTCAGATACCGAAGTACTACTTTACTTATATATAATTGAAGGCCCTAAATTTATTAAAAAACTTAATGGTTTTTTTGCATTTGCTATTCACGACAATAGAGAAAATACCCTTTTTATAGCAAGAGACCGAATGGGTATAAAGCCTTTACTTTTTTACCGCGACAGAAACAAACTATTATTTGCCTCTGAAATGAAGGCACTTATTGAACTAGGAATACCTAAAAAAATAGACCAAACATCGGTTAGCCAATATTTTCAGTTTAATTACATTCCCTCGCCAAATACTATTTTTGAAGAGGTGAAAAAACTAGCTCCAGGTCACTCTATATTTATCCAAAACGGACAAGCAAAAGAAGAAACATATTACAGCATTCCATATAATCGCAGTAATTTAACTCATGTTAGCTACGACGATAGCAAGATACAGCTACAAAAATTAATTGAACAATCTGTTAAAGATCGTTTAATTGCCGATGTACCATTAGGAGCATTTTTAAGCGGCGGAATAGACTCCTCAATAATAGTTGCCGAAGCATCAAAACACACAAGCCAATTAAATACTTTTTCTATAGGCTTTAAAGATGAACCTTATTTTGATGAAACACATTATGCAAAATTAGTTGCCGATAAGTTTAAAACAAATCACGAAGCATTTCAATTAACCAATGATGACTTATATGCGAACCTGCATGGTGTATTAGATTATATTGATGAACCATTTGCCGACTCATCAGCACTACCTGTTAATATATTAAGCATGTATACCAAAAAGCATGCTACAGTTGCCCTTTCGGGAGATGGTGCCGACGAGCTATTTTCAGGTTACAATAAACACAGTGCACATTATCATGCTATGAACCAAGGAGGCAAATCTGCGTTGATAAAAATGGGATTACCACTTTGGAAAAGTTTACCAAAATCGAGAAACGGAAAACTATCGAATCTTACAAGACAGCTTGAAAAGTATAGCAAAGGATTAAAGCTAAATGAAAAAGAACGATATTGGCATTGGGCAACACTTCAAAACGAAAGTGATGCTAACCAATTGTTAAGGTATTCTATTTTGCTTAATCAATTAAAAGTACGAAAAACCGAAATACTTAAACATTTATTACATATTCAAACAATAAATGATGTACTATACACCGACATGCAGCTTGTTTTAGTTAGTGATATGTTACATAAAGTAGATAGCATGAGTATGGCTAATAGCCTTGAGGTACGCACCCCTTTTTTAGACCATAATTTGGTGAATTTTGTATTTACATTACCTGAAGAATACAAGATTAATAGCAAAATGAAAAAACGAATCTTACAGGATACCTATAAAAATGTATTGCCAAAAGAATTGTACCAAAGACCAAAACAAGGCTTTGAAGTGCCTCTTTTAAAATGGTTCAGAACCGAACTAAAAGATGAGATTAACACAAAATACTTAAACCCCGATTTTATTGAATCACAAAGAGTATTTAATCCAAAAACAATTGAAACAATGAAAAAACAATTGTTTTCAAATAACCCAGGCGATATTCAAGCACATATATGGGCAATGATTGTTTTCCAGCACTGGTGGAAAAATCATATGGAATAAAATACTCTTTTTAGCTCTTTATCAACTCATTATTTAGCTATACCAAACCTAATTTAATTAACTGATAATTATAAGAATATTAATCCTCATATTTACCTTGTCGGTCAATTAAACCAAGGCACTAGTAGAATTTATATAACCTTGTTCGAAATTTAACATATATTAGCATATAAACCTATAAGAGCAACATATGCCAAAAGTTTTACGAATAATAAACCGATTCAATTTAGGCGGTCCTACATATAATGCAGCATACTTAAGCAGATACCTACCTTCAAATTTTGAAACAATATTGGCTGGAGGAATTAAAGAAGAAGCTGAAGGTAGCTCTGAATATATTGTTCGTAATTTAGGTATTGAACCCATTGTTATTCCTGAAATGAGAAGGTCCTTGAATCCAACCAATGACCTTATTGCTTATCGTAAACTTTCAAAGATAATTAAGAAATTCAAACCAGACATTGTACATACACATGCCTCGAAGGCAGGAACATTAGGTCGACTTGCTGCAATACGAAACAAAGTTCCTATTGTTATACATACTTTTCATGGACATGTATTTCATTCGTATTTTGGTTCAAAAAAAACAAACTTCATTCTGAATATTGAAAGAGGACTTGCCGAAAAAACCACTAAAATTATTGCCATTAGCGATAAACAAAAGCAGGAATTATCAGAAACTTTTTCTATTGCAAAACCCGAGAAATTTGAAGTTATACCATTAGGCTTTGATTTACAGCGATTTCATGATAACTATGATGAAAAACGCAAAGCATTTAGAGAAAAATACAAATTAGACGATAATGAAATTGCAATTGGCATAGTAGGCAGATTAACCTCTGTTAAAAACCATGAACTATTTATTAATGCAATTAATAATATAAAAAATAGGACTTCGAAAAATATAAGAGCTTTTATTATTGGAGATGGGGAGTTACGTAACGGTTTAATTAATCATGCAAAATCGCTCAATTTAAATACTATTTATTCTACAAATGGTTATTCCACATCAGCACTAATTACTTTTACATCGTGGATAAAAGATATTGATACAGCCTACCCTGGTTTAGACATTGTTGCTATGACATCGCTAAACGAGGGCACTCCGGTTAGTTTAATAGAAGCACAAGCAGCTAACAAACCAATAATAACAACCAATGTAGGAGGAATAGAAAACATTGTAATTCCGAACAAAACAGCTCTTCTGACTAAGAATAATTGCATTGATGATTTTTCTGAGAAACTTATTACATTAATTGAAAATGAAGAACTAAGAAATGAACAAGCAAAAAATGGGTGGGCACATGTAAAAGAAAAATTTCATTACACAAGACTTGTTAACGATGTAGAGAATTTATACAATAAGTTGTTATCTGAATCAATTTAATGAGTTTTACTAAGTTTATCTGTTGAAAATTTATATTTTTGATGTGAATTTAATAACTATGAGAATCGTACAACAAATAAGAACATATTTCTTACTATTCGCTTTATTTCCTCTGCTCTTTTTATCTGGATGTAAGATAATGAATCCGAGTGTGATGTTTGAAACAGAAAAAGACTACGAATATTCTGATTTTGAAGAAGAAAAAAAAGAATATGTAATTAGACCATATGATAAGCTTGATGTACGTATATATACAAATGATGGTATTCAGCTTATCGACATGGAAAACCAATCGCAAGTATCTCAAAACAGTCGTAATATAAATCCCTATTCCGTTGACCATTCTGGACTAGTAAAAGTTCCTACTTTGGGTTGGCTTAAAGTTTCAGGCCTAACCATTAAAGAAACCGAAAAGCTTCTAGAAGAAAAGTACAGCCAATATTATCAAAAACCATTTGTGTTAGTAAATGTAACAAACCGCAGAGTAGTTGTATTTACATCGGGTAGCACTAAAGGCACAGTACTAAGTATTGAAAATGAGAAATTCACTCTAATAGAGGCACTTGCGCAATCAGGGGGCATTGATGATTTCAGCAAAGCCTATGAAATTAAGCTATTGCGTGGCGAATTAGACAATCCTGAAGTTTACCTTTACAACATATCGAGTATTGAAGAAATGCAAAAAGCAAATATGGTATTACAAGCAAACGATATAATTTATGTTGAAAAAAGAGCTAGGTATGCTCACCGCACACTAGTAGAGTTAATGCCTTACATTACTCTTCTCAATACCTTTTTATTATTGTACGTTACAATTTACTCGTTATAAATATGCCAATAACTAAAATACCGCGAATAAACGATAAATTTGATTTAGCTATCTTTTTACAAATTCTAAAAAGAAACTACTGGGTATCCATCGTATTAGTTATTTTATCTTTAATTAGCTCCTTTCTTTATCTGAGATATACGCAACCCATATACAAATCGTCGAGTATTATTCAAATTAATGATAATGATAGAACTACTCAAATTCTAAATATTGAAGATGTTTACAAAAAAGACGATATCTCTAAAATAATTGAACTTTTACGATCAAAAGAATTTACAAAAAGAGCATTCTCAAAGCTTTCACTCAATATATCATATTTTATAGAAGGAACGTTTCTGTCCACCGAACTATATAACCGCTCGCCTTTTATAATTGAAAACAAAGCGAACAGCTTAATTCTTTATGATAAGCCAATTTATATTGAATTTATTGATATGAAAAATGCTATAATAAGCATTTACAACAATAACAATGATGTTATTGAAACTGAAATAAAGCTAAACGAATGGATTAAGATTGCAGGAGGGTCAATTAGATGCACTATCAACGATTTAAACACAATAAACGAACAAAAGGAAAACTACAAAAGCAATAGTTTCTATTTTGTTGTAAATAACCCACAAAACATTACAACAAAACACTTAAAAAACCTTAGTATATCATTACTTAATCGTTCTGCTCAAACCATTGAAATTTCGTATGCTGGTTATAATGCAGAGAAATCGACTAATATTGTCAATACTATTGCTGAACAATATCTAAATTACGATGTAGAGAGCAAAAAGGTGAGTGCGCAAAATATTCTTCAGTTTATAGAAAGTCAACTTAAGGTTGTTTACAAAACACTAGACGAAACAGAAAAACAACTTATTAAATTTAAAAAAGAGAATAAAATAAGCACATCAAAATATAATAATGCACTTAGTCCATTTCCAATTTTTACCACAAAAATTAATGAGTTTGAAGACGAGCTAATAAATATTGAATTCGAACTTGTTGCACTACAAAGAATTAGTAATCAAATAAGCAACAAGGATAACTTGAACATATACGAGCTAATAGCTTCTCTTTCTGGAACAAAGTCAGAAACTGTTGTTGTTAATGTATTAAACAACCTACAAGAGTTAATAAACCAAAAAGAACAACTACTAAACAACGTTACCCCCGACAATCTTAGAATAAAACTTCTTGAAAAACAGATAGAGAACCAAAAGCAACTTTTAAAAGACTTTGTTAATTCAACCATTGAAAGGCTTAAAAATAAGAAAAATGACTATGCCATAAAAATACGTGAATACGAGAAAAAAATATTTAACGATAATGATTATGATGAATTAGAATATAGCAAACTAGAGCGCCTGTATACAATTAACGAAGGTTTTTATCATAAATTAATCGAGAAAAAAGCAGAATATTTAATCTCACAAGCAGGCTATGTTTCTCAAAACACAATACTAGAAAAAGCTATTATTCCAAAAGCTCCAATAGCTCCTATTAAGAAGAAAATATATCCGGTATTCTTTTTAATAGGTCTTTTTACTGGTGCAGCATTTATTCTAATAAGGTATTTATTGTACGATGAAGTAACCTCGATAAACACAATTCAGAATTTCACAGAAGCTCCTATTTTAGGAACAGTTCCTGTTTACAAAAAAGACATTCCTGTATCGCAGCTATTAGTAAATAAGCACCCTAACTCTATCTTTTCAGAGGCATTTAGAACAATACGTTCAAACCTACAATTTATATCACACGGTGCAGAGACAAAAATAATAACTGTGTCGTCAACCATATCAGGCGAAGGCAAAACTTTTGTTGCAATTAACTTAGCAGGCATTCTTGCCATAAATGGTAAAAAGGTTATTATAATTGACCTTGATTTACGTAAACCAAGAATTCATTTAGGCTTTAACTCACCTAATGAAAAAGGGATTAGCACCATACTTATAGGCAAACATAAAATTGAAGAATGTATTCAAAAATCAGACTTAAAGAATTTCGATTATATTACAGCGGGACCAGTTCCTCCTAATCCGGCAGAGTTAGCCAGCGGAAAACAAATGGAACTATTATTAGCTCAGCTTGAAGATGTTTACGATGTAGTTATCATTGACACTCCACCTGTGGGTATCGTAACGGACGCTTTAGCTAATTTACAACGAGCAAATTACCCAATATACGTAATGAAGGCAAACGTGTCTAAGCGACACTTTATAGACAATATAAACAGCTTAATAAAAGAAAAAAACATGGATAATTTATCTATTATTCTCAATGGCGTAGAACTGCATAACAAAAGGTATGGGTCTTACGGATATGGATATGGATATGGATATGGGCAAGGATATTATTCCGATGAAGACGAAACAACATCCATTGGTAAAAAGCTGACGAAGAAAATTCAAAAACTAAAAAAATGATTCTTTCAAATAACTTGTGGATATTTTTCTTATACACTGCAATTATAAGCTTACTCTCGCATCGTTTCTTTGTTATCCGATCTGAAAAATACAAAATAAAGAAAGTAAATATTTCGGCAGAAAGGTGGAATTCTCAATCAAAACCTGTGCTAGGAGGAATAACTTTCTATGCAATATTTTTGTTTTCAATTATTAACTACATATTCTTTTTTGGTTACGAAAACATAATGCAAGGTGAGGTAATTGCAACCATACTTGTAATAACTATTTCATTCCTTATGGGCTTAGCCGACGATATGCTGAATACACCTCCTGGATTTAAATTCTTTGTGCAGTTTTTAAGCGCTGCAATTCTTATATATTCAGGCATTTATATTAATATTTTCGACTCTACCATACTTAACTACACAATATCTATGTTTTGGATAGTGGGAATTATGAATTCATTAAACATGCTCGACAATATGGATGCAATTACTACTTCGGTAACATGCACCATTTTAATAGGAGCAATAGTAATTTTAAGCGTTTTGTACGGATCAACAAATGTATATTTAATTATATCATTAGGTGCCTTGGCATCATTAGTAGCATTTTTATATTACAACTGGACGCCGGCTAAAATGTACATGGGCGATAATGGTTCTCAGTTTATTGGATCACTTTTAGCTATTATAGGAATAAAGGTTTTTTGGAATACTACCGTGCTTACTGATTACTCTTTTATTTATCCGGTAGCAATTGCTGTTGCTGCATTTATAATACCAATAAGTGACACTGCTACTGTAACAATAAATCGCTTACTCAGAAAACAATCTCCTTTTGTGGGTGGACGCGATCATACCACACATCATTTATCGTATTTGGGATTAAAAGATAAATACGTTGCAATTATACTACTATCTATTAATGCATTATTTGTAGGTTTTGTATGTTTTATAGTTTTAAAGGCAAATAATATTGGTAGCAGTATTGTTATTTCAAGCATTGGTTCGTTAATTGTTTTTGTAACACTTTACACTATCTCAAAAACATCGAAACCAAAAAAACATTAAACTTTTTCAGTTTATTATAGTTATTAATTATTGATGTATTCTTTCTAAATAATCTAATTTACTACTATGAAAAAAAATCTTTTACTTGGTATTGCAGCTTTTATTATAATGGGTTTGTTAATTTCAAGTTTTTCTAACAATACTGAAATAGAAAAAGACAATCACACTACCAAAACTTTTCATAGCAACTATGCCATTTTTCCTGTAGCATTACCCAATACAGTTCATTTTGCCGGCGAGCCTGTCCCTATAAATAATTTCGATGTGCAAGAAAGCTTAGATCGTGAAATGCTTATTAATACCTACTGGCAATCTCAAACTTTGCTATTTATAAAACGATGCAATAAGTTTTTTCCTGTAATTGAGCCTATACTAAAAGAAAACGGGATTCCTGATGATTTTAAATATTTAGCTGTTGCAGAAAGTGGATTAATGAATGTAACATCGTCGGCAGGAGCAAAAGGCTTTTGGCAGTTCTTAAAAGGAACTGCAACCGATTTCAAACTAGAGGTTAATAGCGAAATAGATGAACGTTACCATGTTGAAAAAGCAACTGAAGCAGCTTGTATGTACTTTAAAAAATCATATAATAAATTTGGATCATGGTCAATGGCAGCAGCATCATACAATATGGGCAGGAGAAATACTATACGGCAAATTAGCCGACAAAAAACGAACAATTATTTCGATTTGGTTTTAGATGAAGAAGCTGCAAGATATGTTTATAGAATAATAGCAATAAAATTAATACTTGAATCGCCAGCCAATTACGGATTCTATGTAAAAAAAGAACAGATGTATTCCCCTATTCCACACAAAACGGTTGAAGTTGATACTGCAATACAACATTTGGCAGACTTTGCTCACGCCATGAATATAAATTATAAAGTATTGAAAGAATTGAATCCTTGGCTTAGGGTTAATAAACTGTCTAATGCAAATGGAAAAACATACCAAATAAAAATACCAAAAAAAGGATATCGCGAAATTTTACCAAATATTGAGTTTTATCCGGAAGATAGCTTGAAACAAATAAAATAAATATCTTTGCCAGTTCTTTAAAACTTAACATTTTGGCAGACAAAAAAACTATATCAGAGCACATTGAAAACGATGAACAAATTAATGTTTACGGAGCCAAAGTCCATAACTTAAAAAACATTGATGTTAGTATTCCTCGAAACACCCTAACTGTAATTACCGGATTAAGCGGAAGTGGAAAATCTTCGCTTGCTTTCGATACTATTTATGCCGAAGGACAGCGTAGATACATTGAGACTTTTTCGGCTTATGCTCGCCAGTTCCTAGGCAACATGGAGCGCCCCGAGGTTGATAAAATAACCGGTTTGAGTCCGGTAATATCTATCGAACAAAAAACAACCAATAAAAACCCCAGATCTACCGTAGGTACAACTACCGAAATATATGACTTTCTTCGACTTTTATATGCTCGTGCAAGCGATGCTTATTCTTTAAATACAGGAGAAAAAATGGTAAAATACTCCGATGAGCAAATAACTAATCTTATTATTAAAAAATTATCGGGAAAAAAAATATACATACTTGCTCCTGTCGTTAAAGGACGAAAAGGGCATTACAAGGATTTATTTGAACAGCTTATAAAAAAGGGATTCATTTATGCCAGAATTAATGGGGTTATTACCGATTTAGTACCTGGCATGAAATTAGATCGTTATAAAACTCATAATATTGAAACGGTTATTGATCGGTTAAAAGTAGACGAGAGTAGCACAAAAAGAATTAGAGAATCGCTAGAACTGGCAATGAAACAAGGCGAAGGAGTTACTTTAATTTTAAATACCGAAAACAACGAAACTAGCTTTTACAGTCAACAGTTAATGTGCCCTAGTACGGGTATTTCATATAACGAACCCGCACCCCACTCTTTCTCATTTAATTCTCCAGCTGGTTCATGCCCAAAATGCAAGGGCTTAGGTACAGTAAATCAAATTGACTTAGAAAAAGTAATACCCGACAATAAAATCAGCATAAAAAAAGGAGGCATAGTTCCACTTGGCAATTATAAAAGCAATCTTATTTTTTGGCAAATAGAAGCTATTGCCAATAAGTTTAAATTTAAAATTGACACTGCTATAAAAAACATTCCTGAAGAAGCATTGGAAACTATTTTGTTTGGATCAGATGAGCCGTTGAAACTTCAAGATACTCCTTTGGGGAATTCTTCAAATTACTTCTTGAGTTTTCCAGGTGTACTTAGCTACTTGCAAGCAGAACAAAGCGATCAACCTCAGGGCGGAAAAATAAAACACAAAGCTCAAAACTTTATCAAACAAGAAATATGTTCTGAATGCAACGGTGCTCGCTTAAGAAAAGAATCCCTTCAGTTTAAAATCGCCGACAAAAACATTGCTGAATTAGCCTCAATGGACATAAATGAGCTTCTTAAATGGTTAAATAGTATTGAAGAAAAATTATCGAACAAGCAAAAAGCCATTGCTAATGAGATTCTAAAAGAAATAAAGTCGAGATTAAGTTTTTTATTGCAAGTAGGTTTAAACTATTTGTCGTTAAACAGAAGTTCAAAAAGCTTGTCGGGTGGCGAAAGTCAAAGAATAAGACTTGCCACACAAATTGGTTCTCAATTAGTTAATGTATTATATATATTAGATGAACCAAGCATTGGTTTGCATCAGCGCGATAATCATCGTTTAATTGAATCGCTTAAAGATTTAAGAGACACAGGCAACTCGGTAATAGTAGTGGAACATGATAAGGATATGATACTAGCTGCTGATTACGTTTTAGATATTGGACCGTATGCAGGTAGAAACGGTGGGGAAATTGTTGCATCAGGAACACCAAATGATATTTTAAACTCGTGCTCGCTAACTGCCGAATATTTAAATGGAGTAAAGCAAATTGAAACTCCAGAAACAAGAAGAAAAGGAAACAGTAAATCTATTACAATAAAAAATGCTACTGGTAATAATCTAAAAAAAGTATCAGTAAAAATACCATTAGGCAAATTCATATGTGTAACGGGGGTTTCTGGTAGTGGAAAATCGACCTTGATAAATGAAACTCTTCATCCTATTCTAAATCAACATTTCTACAATTCGCTTAAACAACCTCTCCCATACCAATCTATAACCGGTATTAATAATATCGATAAAGTAATAGAAGTAAATCAGTCACCTTTAGGCAGAACACCACGCTCAAATCCTGCAACATACACTGGCTTATTTTCCGAAATCAGATCTATTTTCCAAAGACTTCCAGAAGCTCAAATTCGCGGATATAAAGCGGGGCGCTTCTCATTTAACGTAAAAGGCGGAAGATGTGAAACTTGCAAAGGTGCAGGTGTACAAACTATTGAAATGAATTTTTTACCAGATGTTTATGTACACTGTAGTGAGTGTTTTGGTAAGCGATACAATAGAGAAACACTAGAGGTAAGATTTAAAGGAAAGTCAATTTCCGATGTATTGAATATGACAATAAATACAGCTGTTAACTTTTTTGAGAACATACCTAAAATCACTCTAAAACTTAAAGCCTTACAATCAGTTGGTTTAGGTTACATAACTTTAGGACAACCCTCTACTACTTTAAGCGGAGGAGAATCACAACGAGTTAAACTTGCCGCCGAATTATCGAAAAAAGACACTGGGCAAACTTTATATATTCTTGACGAACCAACCACGGGCTTACATTTTGAAGATATTAATGTACTATTAAAAGTATTGAATGAATTGGTTGATAAAGGTAATTCTATTATAGTAATTGAGCACAACCTTGATGTTATAAAAATGGCAGACCACATTATAGATATTGGTCCAGAAGGTGGTAGAAATGGTGGGGAAATTTTATGCGAAGGAACTCCCGAAGAAATTATCAAAAAAAATTGTGGGTATACAGCTCAATTCCTAAAAGAAGAATTAGCAAAATAATTACTCAGTAATTATATTCTTTTTCAATAGTTCACCATGCCTTTGTAACGCATTAATAATATACCTAACACAGCATCGCTGGGTATCCATATAAGCATTTAATACACAGACTATTATATTATTGCCCATATAGTCATCAAGACAAATCAAACATCTAATGCCTAAAATCAAACAATATATTATTATTATTTCTTACATTGAATGGTTAAAAAGCCAATTCGGTTAACTAAAATGTAATCATGATTGAAATAATTTGTCAAAACAATAACATCAAAAAAAAATATTCCTTAGGCACTACCCTTTCAGACATTGCTATTGACCAAAGCATATACTTAAAGCAGCCTATTATTGGTGCTTTTGTGAATAACAAACTAAAAGAACTCACTTATAATATATACAAACCCAAAACCATTGAGTTTATAGATATAACACATCCCGATGGAATGCGAATGTATGTTCGCTCACTTTCATTCGTTCTACAAAAAGCGGTTAACGAACTTTTGCCTAATGTACAATTGAATATTGAGCACTCTATCTCTAATGGTTATTACTGCGATATTGAGGGTATAAAAGGAAATATCACCAATGAAATGGTTTTTAAAATTGGGGATAAAATGAAAGAAATAATTAATAGTGACATTCCGTTTAAAAGAAACGAAATTCTTTCAACGGAGGCAATAGAATTATTTGAGAAAAGTAATTTCTTAGAGAAAGCTAGACTCTTCAAATCTCGCCCACAATTATATAGTTCAGTATACCGTCTGGAAAAAACTATCGATTACTTCTATGGCTTTTTAGTTCCATCTACTGGGTATTTAAAAATATTCGACTTAGTAAAGTATTACGAAGGAATGTTACTAATTCCACCAAAAAAAACAAACTATTTAGAGAACGAAGAAATTATAATTCAAGATAAACTATTTGATATTTTTAGAGAATATAAAAACTGGGGTGAAATATTGAATGTTGGGTATATTGGAAATATAAATGAATGTGTTAAAGAAAGAAAGATTAGTGAACTAATAAAAATTTCCGAAGCTCTGCAAGAAAAAAAACTAGCAAATATTGCCGATACAATTAGCCGAAAAGAAGAAATACCTAAACTCATTCTAATATCTGGCCCATCATCTTCCGGAAAAACCACATTTGCTCAACGCTTAGCTGTACAGCTAAAGGTAGCTGGCTTAACGCCCGTAACCTTATCGCTTGATAATTATTTTGTGGACAGAGAGCTTACCCCAAAAGATGAGGCTGGCGAATATGATTTCGAAACACTTGAAGCATTAGACATTAAGCTACTAAACAGCAACTTGAAAAATCTTTTTGATGGCAAAGAAATAGACTTGCCGAAATTCTCGTTTCAAACAGGAAAACGGGAATACGATGGAAAAAAACTTAAAATAAATGGTAAAACAATAATTATCGCAGAAGGCATACATGCTTTGAATCCGAAACTAACTCATTCTATTCCAACTAATGTAAAATATAATATATATGTTTCGGCACTTACAACGGTATCCTTAGATAATCACAACCGAATTCCAACAACAGACACACGTTTAATAAGACGAATAATAAGAGACTACAAATACAGAGGGTATAGTGCTATGGACACCATAAACCGATGGCAGAGTGTTCGAAATGGAGAAGAAAAACACATATTCCCTTACCAAGAAAATGCGGATGTAATGTTCAATACAGCAGTACATTACGAAACTGGTGTATTAAAAAGATATGCAGAACCAATACTACAAGAAGTACCTTCAAACAATATTGCTTATAGAGAAGCTACACGTTTATTGAAATTCTTTAGTTATATTGTGCCTATTCCTGACCAAGAAATACCTCCAACATCAATTTTGAGAGAATTTTTGGGAGGTAGTAGTTTTAAATATTAAAAATAAACCAAAAAAAAACATTATTAGGAGATAAATACAAAACAAAACAGCCTCTCATGTAGAGTTATTAACATTTTATCAACATTTGCTATTAACAATTTGTGTATAATTTGATTTTGTGGGGTTTTTAAGTATTTTAGCGTATTAACTATAATCTACAATATAAAACTATTTGATGTAACCTTATGTTTAGATCAATATTTACACCAGCAATTATAAGCCTTTTGGCTTTGTTTTCTTTCTTTCAGAGCGAAGTGAGTTTAGATTTAAACTTACCCGAAACGGCAAAAGCAGGAGACGAATTTTTAGTAGAAATCACTATTAACAAAGGTGATATTGAAGGATTTGCTCGCTTTCAACAAGATTTACCCGTAGGCTTTACTGCTATTGCAAAGCAAACTGCAAATGGTGATTTTCGTTTCGAGAATCAGAAAATTAAGATTCAGTGGATGCGTATCCCTTATGATCGTGAAATAGTTATTTCCTATGCCATACAGGTTGCACCAACTGTATCTGGCGAGTTCTCCTTAGATGGAAAATTCTCCTACATCCTAAATAATGGAGTACAAACGGCCGCAATTCCTACAAAGTCAATTACAATAATTGGCGACGAAATGGCAGCTGGAACAGCAACAGCTGCAGCAACAACATATTCTTATCAAAACGTAAATTTAAAAAACATAGATTGCATTCGGCAAAAGCCTTACTTAAACGAAAGCAATGAAGTTATAGTAAACCTACTAGTAAATAAAGGCGATTTAAAGGAATTTGGCAAAATACAAGAGCAAGTACCACGCGGTTATGTTGCAAAAAGTATAAAAAGCAAAAACTCAATATTTACCTTTAAAAACAGTATTATTAAGTTCCTTTGGATGAACATGCCTCCCGAAGAACAATTTGTTGTTTCATACAAATTAGTACCTGAGGATGAAATTCCCGATCAAGCATTTATTATAAGTGGAACATTTTCGTACGCCGAAAACGAACGCACTCAGGTAATAAATATTGCCGAAAGAAACGTAGATGTATCAGGATTTCAAGATGATGACTTAGTTGCACAAAATACAGAACCCGATCCTGTAACAACAACACCAGTTATCGCAGTTATTCCGGTCGTTACAACTCCTGTTGAAACAATACCAATTGAAACTACTCCAGTAACTACAGAGCCAGTTATTACAGCCGATCCAATAGCAGTAACAACTCCACAAAACACAAACGAAACCACCACACAACCTTCATATGCTGATAATTTAGCTACTTTAACTAATATTCCTAAACCAGATTACGGAGTTGCTTATCGTGTACAAGTAGCTGCAGGTCATAAGTTAGTTGGTAAAAATTATTTCAAGCGCTTGAACATAACTGACGATATTCAAACGGAAATTCATAATGGTTGGCACAAGTATACTGTTGGTAATTTTAGCTTTTATAAAGATGCTCGCGATTACAGAGTATATGTATGGAATAATACACCTATTCACGATGCCTTTGTTGCAGCGTATAATAACGGAATGAGAATTACAGTTCAAGAAGCATTAATGATTGCAAATCAAAAATGGTACAAATAATCAAACTTTTTCTTAAATTCGCAGCCGAATAACTATGAGAATTGCGAATATAGCTATATTTACTCTTTTAACACTAGTAGTATTTCATGCGAATTGTCAGCAACTTGACGAGGACTATGAGACTCTATTACTTGAAGAAGAAACCTCGACTACAGGCGTTGCCTTTAAACCGGTAATTAGCGCTGGAATTGGGTCATTTTCATTTTATGGCGATGTAATGGACTATTTTAGCACTCCTATTACCGGACTTACAAGTACTCGAATTGCTATAACCAGAAATGTAAGTCCAATTTTCGATATTGAGTTTCATGGAACCTTTGGTAATGTAACGGGTAATACTTATGCTGGCGATTCAAAAAATAGTGCAAATTTCAAATCAAGTCTTTTCCTTGGTGGCGTTTCACTTGTATACAACTTTAATAATCTATTTAAACGAAAACGACCAATTCACCCCTACATTTCATTAGGTGCTGAAATTATTCAATTTACTCCTAAAGGTGATTTACATGACGTCGACAACAATCGCTACCACTATTGGGAAGATGGAACTATTCGCGATGCTGAAGAAGCTATAGGACAACAAGGCAATATACTTATTCGTGATTATAAATACGAATCTGATTTAAGAGAACTTGATTTATATGGCTATGGTAAATATTCACTAACCAGCATTGCTATACCTGTTGATGCTGGTTTAAATGTAACCATATCAGATAGAGTTACCGCACGTTTTGGTGCTGCACTACACATTCCAATGACAGACTATATTGATAACGTAGCATCTGGCAGTAACGACTTAATATTAAACACTTACGTCTCAATTAGCATAGATTTATTCTCATCAGCTGATGAAATTGCAGCGGTTGAAACCTTTAAAAATCTTAAATTTACCATAACAGATAATAAAGATGAAGATGGTGACCGTGTTAATGACTTTAACGACGAGTGCCCAGGAACACCTGAGGGTATTAAAGTAACATTCCGCGGTTGTGCTATAGATGACGATAAGGATGGAGTACCAAATTATTTAGACAAACAGATTACACCAACTGGAGGTGTAATAATAGTTGGTGGTAATGGAATACGACTTATGGAAGCTCAATTAATTGCATTACTATATGACCCAGATGCAGTAAAACGAAGCGAAGTTAAATTATATAAGAAAGCAAGTAGTTCATCAGGTTCTTTGGACGAAGCTGATGGAATTCCTGAAAAGTTTAAGCCAGTTGATGTTAATGGAGATAGGTACATTTCTCTTGATGAGCTTAACAATGCTATTGATGCTATTTTCGAAATGAATTCGACTCTAACTCCTGATGATATTTACGAATTACAAGAATTCTTTTTTAATCAAAATTAATAACATTTATTCTAATTTGCTTTGCATCAAATATAACCACCAAGCAAATGACAAAATCCATATTTAATAAACCTTACCCTCATTCATTAAATAAGTGGAGAATCACAATTTCTGTAAGCTTATTTATTGCATTCTTTATTGTAGTGTTTCAACCTTTTGGCTTATCCGAATATCAAAATTCAACCAAGCCTTTTTAACACTTGGTTATTGCGCCATAACCTTCATAATATTGCAATTTATTTTTTTACACTACCCCTACTTTTCACAAAAGCATTCAATGAAAATATCTGAATCGTAATAAAACAAATTATTTGGCTAACCTGGATTCTATTTACTATTGACTGTAAAAATATTACAGGGCAAAAGCATTCAAAAGATTAGTACAGAAAATAAATATATTTCTCCACGAATTAACACGGAATAGCACTAATTCAAATCAACTAATGGTGATTTTAAATATTTTTTTGTGTTAATTCGTGGACATTTTATTTTTTATATTTTTAAATGCTT